>NZ_JAYGIC010000048.1:0-53780 GCF_034931105.1 Synechococcus sp. CCY9201
GCGGCCTACGGCCTGTGGGTCTGCGAGCGGCTCGGGCATCCAGCCGAGCGGGTGCAGCGGCTGGCGCCTGCCGCGGCCCTGCCGGAGGATCTCGATCCGCTGCACCTGGTGGTGCTGCTCGCGGAGGCGCCGCCGCCGCCGGATCCGCTGGCGTTGCCCCTGTTCGGGCTGGCCGATGGGCTCTGGCTGCAGCACGACGACCGGCCGGGTCTGATGACCAAACGGGAGGTGCGCATCCAGCTGCTGGCCGATCTGGAGTTGCCGACCAGCGGTGTGCTCTGGGACCTGGGGGCGGGGGTGGGCACGATCGGACTGGAGGCGCTGCGGCTGCGGCCGGCTCTGCAGCTCTGGGCCGTGGAGAGCCGCAGTGGATCCAGCGCCTTGATCGAAGCCAACGCGGCACGGCTAGGCGTCCGACCGGCCGCCATCCTCGAAGGCCGAGCGCCGGCGGTGCTGGAACAGCTGCCCGATCCCGATCGGGTGCTGATCGGCGGCGGCGGCCGAGATCGCGGTCCGATCCTCGAGGCTGTGATGGGGCGCCTGCGGCCCGGCGGCAGAGTGGTGCTTCCCCTGGCGACCCTGGAAGCCCTGGCGGACCTGCGGCCCCGGCTGGAGCAGGCCGGTTTCTGCCTCAGCGTCAGCCAGCATCAGGCCTGGCGCGGCGCTCCCCTGGCCGAGGGCACCCGCCTGGCGCCGCTCAATCCAGTGCTGGTGCTGACCGGAGTCAAGCCCGCCCTTCAGAGCAAACCGCGGTAACGAACGAAGAGCTGCACCATCGCCCAGGAGCCCAGCGTCACCTTGAGGGCGACCAGAATATTGAGCAGGGGAATCCAGCCACCGCTGGCGAGGCTGCCGAAAGCCCCCTGCGGCGGCGCCAGGCCATCCAGGGCGAGGAACGCCAACAGCACGAAGGCGATCACGGCGGCCTTTTCCCAGAGATCGGCCCGGTAGCGCTTGTAAAGACGGTCGAAGGCGGCGGCGGATCCACTGATCAGCAGCAATCCGATCGCGGTGCCACCGGCGACCCCGGCGGCGAAGCCTCCTCCTGGGGAAAGATGGCCCCGCAGGGCGAGTTCCACCCCGATCAGGGCTGAGATCGTCGCTCCCAGGCGGCAGAGCGTCACCGATGGGGGGTCGTCGAGGGAGCGGACCCGTGCTGCGGCGACTTCGCCGGCAAGAACAAAGCGAACGCCGAGCGAGGCCAGGGTGAACACCACCACTTCGGCGACCGTGTCGTAGAGCCGGGTGTGGAGAATCACGCCCGACACAAGGTTGGGAACGCCGGTCTGGGAGGTGATGCCAGCCAGCAGGGAAGTCAGCGGCTCGGCCACGGGCAGGGGCGAGCTCAGGGGCGCCAGGCAGAGCGCGATCGCCGCCAGCAGGTAGAGCCAGGTCATGGCCGCGGCTCCAGCACCAGCTCACCGCCGTCGTCCTGCCAGCGCTGGAAGCCCTCGAGAGCCCGCAACTTCGCCGCCAGCTGGGGGTTGCCGAGTACCAGCCGTTGCCCCTGCTCGATGCGGCCGTGGCAGGGCATGGGTCCGCTGGCGCTGGCCTCAGACCTGGAGAGCAGGCGAAGACGAAGGTGCAGAGGCTCCAGCCAGGTGCGCAACAGCTGGATCCGCTCCTCCTGCAGGGGCTCGCCCTCGGGCACGGACAGCAGCAGCGCCATCGAGGAACGCAGGGCCACGGCGTAGAGCGTTGTCGAGAGCAAGGTGCCCACCAGTGCCTCAGTCAGGGCGACATCGGGAGCGCCGAGCAAGGCATAGAGCAGGGTGGCCACCGATCCCAGGATTCCGCGCAACACGAGGGTCTGGTAGGGGTTGGACTGGCTCACCAGCAGGATGGCGGTGAGTGGCAGCAGGGCCGTGATCGGCAGCAACAGATCGAGATCGCTGGCCAGGGTGAAGACCTGGTTCATCGCGGCTCCCCCTGCGGGTTGCGGGAGAAGCCCGTGGGCCTTCTGCGCGATTGGGAACAGGTCGCCAGCACATAGCCGAAAATCGTGTTCCACAGCATCAGTGCCAGCAGCCCCAGGGTGAGCAGCGGCCACTGCCGCGGAATGCGCAGCAGCAGACCCAGAAGCATCAGGGCCGAGCCGAGGGTGTCGGCCACCGAAAGGGCATGCAGCTTACGGGCATAGCTGGAGGTCTCCAGCAGGGGCCAGGTTCCCCAGAACCAGAACACCAGGCCGGTGCCGAGCAGCAGCAGGCTGGCGGTTTCGCTGATGGCAGCCAGGCCCATCACCGCTCCTCCCGCAGCAGATTGGCGAGCAGCAGCATGCCCGCATTGCCGGCGCTCAGCACGATCACCCCCACCAGGCCGAGCATCCAGTCGCTCCTCACCACCGAGACAACGAGGATGATCAGGGCCACCTTCGAGGCGATGCTCGCGAAGGCGGCCAGCCGGTGCCAGACGTCCTGCTGGCGGCAGGCAACGGCAATCGGAATCAGCAGGGCCAGCACCATGCCCCAGAGCAGCACGGTCATGGCGTCTCCTCGGCTGATGGCCTGAGCGTCTGCCGCCGGGGAAGCAAGGCATGGACGCGGTAATGCTGGCCATCGGGCTCCAACCCCAGGGCGATCGTGAACGGCGTGAGGGTGATGCGGAACACGTCCAGGAAAATCAGCAGCGGAATGCTTCGATTCGTCACCGGTTCCTGGATCAGACGCTCCTCCAGATCGACGGCCACCATCAGCCTCAGGGCCTCGCCGTAGGCCTGGGGGACGGCCGCCAGACTGAGCCAGAGGGCGCGCACCAACTCTCGCAGGGGCAGCGGCCGCGATCGGGCTCTCGGCAGAGCCAGGGCCACGGCCACACCGATCAGCAGATTGAGACGACCGAGATCGGCCGTGAGCAGGCACCAGAGCAGCAGCCGGAAGCCGGTGCTCAAGAACAGGGGGAGGAGTCTTCTCATGGCTGCAGCGCCACCATCAGGGAGGCCCCGACAATCCCGACGCTGCCGACAAGATCCTGGAAACGTTCCAGGTCTGGCAGCCTCAGCTGGCCCAGTCGGCGCAGCGGCTCCAGGGTGCGGTGGACGATCAGGGCCGCCAGCAGAACCAGGGCGGTCTTGGCGGCACCCTTGAGGATCGAGCTGGACAGATCAGCCATCGAGGCTGTCGAACCAACCAAGGAGGCCGACCCACCCCACCCGGCGATGGGCAGAAGCACAGTCAACAGCAGCAAGGCCGCCAGCAACAGAACGACCCCGGCAGACCAGGAGGCCCCCGATCGGGCTTGCTCCAGCGCGGCGTCCGGTGCGGCTGGATCATGGGGAAGAGCCGCTGACAAGGGGGTGCCCCAGAGGCGGACATAGACCGCTGCTGTGCCCACCATCAGCACCGTGGTGACCAGGGCCGTTGGCCCGGCAATCGCCTCGTCCAGCTGTTGCTTGGCGAGGTATCCGAGCAAGGGCGGCGCCCCCACGATCGAGAGGGACGCGATCCACAGGGGCCAGGCGACTGCAGCCGGCAGGGGCCGACTGACCCAACCCAGCAGCTGGCGGCTGGGGAAACGCCGTGCCAACAGGAAGAGAGTGGCCTTGGCCAACCCATGGGCCAGGGCATACAGACCAGCTGCGGCCGGCACCAGAACCACAAAGCCCACCTGGGAGAGGGTGCTCCAGGCCAGCAGGCGCTTCGCATCGGTCTCCACCAGCGCGAACAGGATGCCGAGGGCCGCACTGGCCAGGCCGACCGGGACCATCACGGCCGAAAGCGATGGCACGACATCCATCAGACGCACCAGGGGGCAAAGTCCGCCGGCGACGACTACGCCGGAGAGCAGGGCAGACACCTCAGCCGGCGACTCGGCATGGGTGCGCGGTAGCCACAGGCCCGAGAGGAACAGACCGGATTTGGTGAACAGGCCCACCAGCAGCAGGGCCAGGGCACCACCACCGCTGGTGAGGGCCACCGCTTCGAAGCGGAAGCTGCCCTGCTGGAGATAGATCACCGCGGCACCGATCAGATACAGGGTCATCACCGTGTTGCCGATCAGCAGATAGCGAAGCCCCACCCAGAGGCAACGATCCGATCGGCTCGTGAGCACGAGCAGGAAGGCACTGACCCCCACCACCTCCAGGCAGACATACAGGCTGATCAGATCAACGCTGACGAACGCTGAATTGAGGCCGCCCTGCAGCACCATCATCAGCAGCAGAAACGGCCCTGTGCTCGGCCGTTGCCAGCCATCCAGCAGCACCGCGCCGCAGACCAGGGCATTGAGCAACAGGAAGGGAACAGCCAGGGCATCGGGCGCCAGCGCGACCCCTTCAGGGCCAAGAAGCAGGAGCGTGGCCGGCATGGCCTGAAGCCCAATCGCCGCGGCGATGGCAGCAGTGGCCAGCACACAGCCCAGGGCCAGCCAGCGAGCCAGTGCCGGCAGCAGGGCGGCCAGGAAAGCCGCCAGGAACGGCAGCAGCAGCCATGCGGTCAGGATCGTTTCAGGGGAGAGGGCAGCGATCACTGCGTCTCCTTGATGTCGAAGCTGGCCAGATCGAGGCAGGGATCGCGCAGGGAGAGACGCGAGATCACCACCAGCAGCAGGGCCTGGATCGACAGGCCGATCACGATGGCCGTGAGGATCACCGCCTGCGGGATCGGATCGGCCCAGGCCGACACCCCCAGCGCCTGGATGGCCCCATCCGGCGTTCGTCCGAGGATGGGGCTGCGCAGGCCCGAGCGGGCTGCCAACAGCACAAACAGCGCCACAACGGCACTGCCCATCACATCCATGGCGAGAACCTTGAGGAAGAGGTTGCGCCGCAGCAGCAAGCCAACCAGTCCGGCCAGCACGGCCAGGAGAATCAGAAGTTCCAGAAGCCGGAAGGCTTCCATGCGATCAGGTGGCCCGGGGGACAGCCGGGACGGAAGCGGAACAGTAGCGATCCCGGCTGAAAACGGACTGGGGCAGCCGGTGACACCTGATTGCTGCCACGGAGGGCGACTAGGGAGACAAGGAAGGTCCAGAGGGAAGGGGCTCCAGCTGGACGCGGGTCCCGATCACAATGGCCTGGGCTTCCGCCTGGCCCGCCGCCAGCTCGATCACCCCGTCCACCGCCTGGTCGGGGCCGTAGCTCCGGCAGGGAAGATGGGGGCAGGGTTGCGTGTTGGTCTCGATCGCGATCACCTGGCCATCACGCACGAAGAGCATGTCCAGCGGTTCGGGCGTGCGGTGCATCCAGAAGCGGGCCAGGGCCGGGGGGTCGTAGGGGAACCACATGCCCCGCAGGGGCGGCAAGGGGGGACGCAGCTGCAGGCCGAGGGCCTGCTCGCGGGGAGCATCAGCCACCTCCAGGTCGATGCAGCGATCGGCCTCCAGGCACCAGCGAGCCTCGATCGGCAGAAACTGCGGCGCAGCCTTGGGGGCGGAATCCGTTGCAGGGGGGCGGGTGGTGGCTGGGGGATCAGTGCCAGCCCGGGCACACCCAGCGGCCAGCACCAACACCGTCATTCCGATCAGGCGAAGTCCACGCAGGGAGTGTTCTCGGTGGATGCTCATCCACGGCCCTCCAGCGTCGGCAGGCGCTCGGCGAGACAGTAGCCACGGCCCCGCACGGTGTGGATCAGGCGCCGCTCGCCACCCTCTTCCAGTTTCTGGCGCAGATAGCGCACGTACACCTCAATCACGTTGCTGGCCGTGGCCTGCTGGTCGTCCCAGACCTCCCGCAGGATCTCCTCGCGGCTCACCACCTCCCCGGCATGGCGCAGCAGCAGCAGCAGCAGCTGGTATTCCCGCGCCGTCAGAGCAACGGACCGGTTGCCGCGTTTCACCTGACGGCCGCTGGGGTTGACCCGCAGGTCGGCCACCTGCAGCACCGGCAAGGGCGTCGTGCTGCGGGTGGCCAGCTGCAGATGGAGCCGCAGGCGGGTGAGCAGATCACTGGGTGGACTGCTGGAGAGCCAGTAGTCGTCGGCGCCGGCGGTGAGGCAGCGGGAACGGCCTTCCACCGAATCCGTTGCGATATCCAGCAACACCGGGATCGGACCCCAGCGGCGCCGCAGCTCCTGGATCTGGGGGGCCTGATCGGAGGAGAGCAGGGCCGCGTCCACGTTGGAATCGTGATCCAGGGCGGTGAGGGGCTGATAGCCCGAGGCCGCCAGCCGCTCCGCTAGGGCCACCGCTTCAGGACCCAGCAGCAGAACGGCGGAGCTCATCGTCCCTGCTCCGGTGCCGACCCCGGCTTGGCGACGTGGGGTAAACCCCAGCCCAGCTTGTTGCGCAACACCTGGAAGAACTCGTGGTCGGCCAGCCGAACAAAGCGCACCGGATGGTCGCTGCGACGGATCAGCACGCGATCTTCCGGCCACACATAGCAGCCGGCGCTGCCGTCCACCACCATCATCAAGCGCTCCGGTGTGGCTGGAAACACGGTCACCGGCTCCCGATCGTTGAACACCAGGGCGCGGGAGGCCAGGGAATGGGGTGCGATCGGCGTCAGCTGCAGCACCGGGCAGTCCGGCGTGATCACGGGGCCACCGGCGCTGAGCGCATAGGCCGTGGAGCCGGTGGGTGAGGAGAGGATCACGCCATCGGCGGCGATGTCCACCGGCGCATGGCGGCCGATCGCAATCTCGAAGTGGCACATGCTGGTGAGTGGTTCGCGGTGCAGGGCCATCTCGTTGAGGCAGAGCACCTCCCAGCGCCGCTGCTCACCGCGCATCACACTCACCACCAGCAGAGTGCGCTCCTCCACCGTCCAGCGGCGTTCGATCACCTGCTCGATCACGGCATCGAGGTCCTTGAGGTAGGCCTCGGCCAGGAAGCCGAGGTGTCCCGTGTTGATCGTCAGGATCGGCACGCCGATCGGCGCGGTCTGGCGCGCCGCCGAGAGCACGGTGCCATCGCCCCCGAGCACCACGGCCAGCTCCATGTCCGCGTTGAAGAGGGGCGGAACGCAGGCCGCATAGCCGAGGCTGCGCAGGTGCTGGTCGGGGTTGGCGAAGCCCACCATGCCGCCGGAACTGCTCACCCGCACCACCTCGAAGCCACCGTTCTGGAGGCGCTCTTCGATGGCGTTGGCCGTGGTGATGGCCAGGTCCTTGCCGTCGTTGACGATCAGTCCGACCCGGGGCACCGATCGCAGGCAAGTGGCAAGCCGAGTTTATGGGCGCCGTCCGGCCGCTGACGGGCCCCGTTCACAAGGCGCAGCCGCCCCCTCAGCCGGCCGAGCCACTGTTGCCTCAGAAAGGGCAGAGCACCGGATCAAGGCAACGGCTCAGAACTGCTCAAGGAAGCGGAGGTCGCTGGTGAACAGTCGGCGGATGTCGTCGATGCCGTGGCGCACCATGCAGAAGCGCTCGACCCCCAGGCCGGCGGCGAAACCGCTCCAACGCTCCGGGTCGAGACCCAGACCCTGCAGCACCGCAGGGTCGACCATGCCACACCCCATCACTTCCAGCCAGCGGCCCCGCCATTGCACATCCACCTCGGCGGAGGGCTCGGTGAAGGGGAAGTAGCTGGCCCGGAAGCGCACCGGCAGATCGCCGAAGAACTGCTGCAGGAAGGTGGTCACGGTGCCGCGCAGGTGGCTGAAATCCAGCCCCTCGTCGATCGCCAGCACCTCCACCTGGTGGAACACCGGCGAGTGGGTGGCATCCACGGCATCGCGGCGATAGACGCGGCCGGGGGCCACGATCCGCACCGGCGGTGGGTTGTTCTCAAGGTGACGGATCTGCACCGGTGAGGTGTGGGTGCGCAGCAGACGGTCGCCGGGCAGATAGAAGGTGTCCTGCATGTCCCGGGCCGGGTGGTGCTCCGGAATGTTCAGGGCGGTGAAGTTGTAATAGTCGGTCTCGATTTCGGGGCCTTCCGACACCCGGTAGCCCAGCCCGGCGAACAGGTCGACGATCTCCTCCACGGTGGCGATCAGGGGATGGCGATGGCCCGGCGGCACAAAGCTGCACGGGGCGGTGACATCCAGCGTCTCCTGGGCGATCCGTTCGGCCAGGGCGGCCCCCTTCACCGCCTGCAGCCGCTCGGCCATCAGGCCCTGCACCTGCTCCTTGAGCCGGTTGGCGCGCTGACCCACCAGCGGACGCTCCGGAGCGGGCAGCTTGCCCATGGCCCCCAGCACCCCTGACAGGCGTCCTTTTTTCCCCAGCAGACCGACCCGCAGCTCCTCGAGAGCCTCGGCGCTGGCGGCCGAGGCAATGGCGTCGGCCGCCTCCGCCTCGAGCCGATCGAGCTGGCCTACGAGCTCCTGCAGGCTGACGGGGGCGCTCACGGCAGTCACGGCACGGGTGATGGGGATGGCCGACTGTAAGGAGGCACCCTGTTTAGGTTGCCAGCAGCCACAGCAGCCAGAGCACACCGATGGCACCGCTCCGGATCCTGATCAGCAACGACGACGGGGTCTTCGCCGGCGGCATCCGTACCCTCGCCGCGGCAGCGGCGCAACGGGGGCACCAGGTCACGGTGGTGTGCCCGGACCAGGAGCGCTCCGCCACCGGCCATGGCCTCACCCTTCAGACCCCCATCCGGGCGGAACGGGCCGATGAACTCTTCGCCGAGGGGATCACCGCCTGGGCCTGCAGCGGCACCCCCAGCGACTGCGTCAAGCTCGCCCTGTTCAGCCTGCTGGATCAGTGGCCCGATCTGGTGCTGTCGGGCATCAACCACGGCCCGAACCTCGGCACCGATGTGCTGTACTCGGGCACCGTCAGTGCGGCCATGGAGGGCACGATCGAGGGCCTGCCCGCCCTGGCGGTGAGCAGCGCTGATTTCCAGTGGCGCCAGTTCGAACCCGCCGCCGAACTGGCCCTGGACGTGGTCGAGGCAATGCTGGCAGACGGCTGGCCCCAGGGATCCCTGCTCAACCTCAATGTGCCGGCGCTGCCGCCGGAGCGGATCGGAGCGCTGCGCTGGTGCCGCACCGCCGTGCGCCGCTACACCGATCAGTTCGACAAGCGCATCGATCCCCGCGGCCGCACCTATTACTGGCTGGCAGGTGAGGTGGCCAACGATCTGGAGGCCACGGCGGCGGGGCCGGGCGAGTGGCCGACGGACGTGGCCCATGTGGCCGAGGGGGGCGCGTCACTGACGCCCCTGCAACCCGAGCTGTTCTGGCGTGGTGATGCCATAGCCCTGCCGCCCTGCGAGAGCCTGCGGCCCAGCCGCAAGCTCGACTGAACCCTCCTGGTGAGACCGTGCCGCCGTGCGGGGTCACCTGCCGTTCAGGCCGTGCGGGAGATGCGCTGCAGCATCCAGAGGGTGAAGATCAGGCCGATCAGATGGGCGAACAGCACCTGGGTGTTGCTCAGCACCGAGAGCATTTCCAGGGAGGTGATCGGATAGTTCGTGATCCGCCCATTCGGGGTGCTCATCACCCCGCCGAAGGCGAAACCCGCCTGCATCGAGGCCTGCACGAACAGACTGCCCGCCAGGGCCTGATAGCCCACCGCCGCCAGGGTGAGTCCGACCAGATCGGCCAGCAGCCCGCGTTTGATCAGACGGGCGGTTTCGCCGCGGCTGGGCCGCACCGGACTGGCCAGGGCGCGGCCGCAGCGCACGATCAACCAGCCTTGCCAGAGGCTGAACAGCAATGCAAAGAACGACAGCGTGGTCAGGGAGAGGCCGGGCCCCAGGCCCAGGGCCTTGTCGGCGCGGGCCGCGATCTGACCGCCGATGTTGTTGAACAGCAGCACCCCCACCACCACGACCCCCAGCACCAGCTGGGTCCAGAAGCGCACCCAGCCCACCCGCCGCAGGGCCGCGGAGATGCGCTGGAGATCAAGAGGGTCGGCCATGGAGCGGCACCGAAGCTCCCCAAACTTGCCATGGGAAGATCAGCCCCTGTCCTGGAATCGGCCCTGTCGCCCTGCCCCCACGTTCCGGACGCCTGACGCATTGATCCCTCTGCGATCCCCCCAGGACGCCTTTCGTCCTTCCAGCATCGCCCTGGGCAGCTTTGACGGCCTGCATCAGGGCCACCGACGGGTGATCGCGGCGATCACAGGCCAGAACTGCCCCAGTGGCTGCACCCCCACGGTGGTGAGCTTCTGGCCCCATCCTCGGGAGGTGCTCCATGGCGACACCCGCCTGAGGCTGGACCTGCCCGCCGAGAAGCTCGCCCTGCTCCAGCCCCTGGCGGTCAGACAGCTGGTGTTGATTCCGTTTGATCGCGCTCTGGCAAGCCTCAGTCCTGAAGCTTTTGTCGAGCAGGTGCTGGTCGATCAGCTGCAGGCGCGCCGGATCGCGGTGGGGGACAACTTCCGCTTCGGGGCGGGCCGCCGCGGCGACGCCCAGGACCTGGCCCGGATCGCCGCCGGGCATGGTGTGGCGGTGGCGGTGCTGCCGATGCTCTGGGATGGCAGCGAGCGCGTGAGCAGCAGCCGCATCCGCCGGGCTCTGGCGGCCGGAGAGCTCGACGAAGCCCGACGTCTGCTGGATCGTCCCTACCGCTTCTGCGGCCAGGTGGGCAGCGGCCGCGGTCTGGGGCGGACCCTGGGCTGGCCCACGGCCAATCTGCAGGTGGACGGGCGCAAGTTCCTGCCCGCCGAAGGGGTCTATGCCGCCTGGGCCTGGGCGCATCAGCCTGGCAGCGATCAGGCAGACGGCAACACAGGGGCATTGGCGGAGCGAGCTGCCAGAGCCGGGACAGAGGCCCCCAGGGAGGCGATGGCGGCGGTGATGAACCTGGGTCCCCAGCCCACGGTGGATCCCCAGGCCCCTTCCGCCGTGGAGGTGCACCTGCTGGATCGCCAGCTCAACCTCAACGGCCTCGCTCTGACGGTGGAGCCGTTGCGCCTGCTGCGCAGCCAATGCCGATTCAGTGGTCTGGAGGAACTGGTGGCGCAGATCGGCAGGGACGCTGACCAGGCACGTCAGATCTGCGCGGCGATCGTGCCCGACCCAGACCCCTGGAATGCTGATGGCTGAAGCTCTCAGCCGGCCGGATAGGCGTGGGTGAGCCCCCAGCCGATGAAGGCGGCGATGCCCCCCAGGAGCAGCACTCCAGACACCAGCACCAGCATCGGGTTGTCGCTGCCGCCCTGCTCCATCTCGACTGGTTCCTAGGCTCTCCCCACCCTACCCAGGTCGCACCCATGGCGGGTTCTCCCGCGCCGGATCAGGTGGCAATTCATCGCCTGATCGACGCCAACCTCGACCGGGCGCGCGAAGGCCTGCGGGTGCTCGAGGACTGGTGCCGTTTTGCCCTGGAACGCGGGGATCTGGTGGTCCGCACCAAGGACCTGCGCCATCGGCTGGGCCAGCGCCATGCCGATCACTACAAGCTGGCCCGCCGCACCGCGACCGATCCGTCCACGGGGCTGGGCCATCCCGCCCAGGAGCAGCGCCGCACCCCGGATCAGGTGATCGGTGCCAATGCGGCACGGGTGCAGGAGGCCCTGCGGGTGATCGAGGAATTCGCTCGCGCCGGCGATCCTGAGCTGGCCCAGGACGCTGCGGCGATCCGCTATCTCCTCTACGACCTGGAAGTGGAACTGCTCCAGGCCTCAGAGCCCACAGCCGACCCAGCTTCAGCCACAGCCCCAACTCCAGACGCAGCCGCTTCGCGGCGCCAGCGCCTCGCCGCTTGCAACCTCTATCTGGTCACCGCACCGGTGCCCGATCTCGCCGGTGTGGTGGAGGCCGCCCTGCGGGGTGGTGTGCGCCTGGTGCAGTACCGCGCCAAGGAGGGCACACCGGGGCTGGATGACCAGCGGCGCCTCCAGGAGGCCCAGGTTCTGTGTGACCTTTGCCGTCAGCACGGTGCCTTGTTCCTGGTGAATGACCGGATCGATCTGGCCCTGGCGGTGGAGGCCGATGGCGTCCATCTCGGCCAGGGCGATCTGCCGGTCCCCCTGGCTCGGCGGCTGCTGGGTCCGGAGCGGTTGATCGGGCGCAGCACCCATGCCCTTGAGCAGTTGGAGCAGGCCGTCGCTGACGGCTGCGACTACGTGGGGGTCGGTCCGGTGATGGCGACGCCCACCAAGCCCGGCCGCGAGCCCGTCGGGCTGGCCTACGTGCGTCAGGCGGCAGCCCAGAGTTCGATTCCCTTCTTCGCAATCGGGGGGCTCACGGCAGAGCATCTGCCCGCCGTCCTGGCCGCCGGTGCCCGTCGGGTGGCGGTGGTGCGGGCCGTGATCGAAGCGGAGGATCCGGCTGCCGCCGCCCGGCATCTGCTCGATCAGCTGGACGTGGGCGGGCCAGCCGACACCCATACTCATCGGGTCCTGAAGCACCAGGAGATCCCCTCGTGACCACGCCGCCGGAGCCCCAGGAGCTCATCCGGCTGCAGGTGAATGGCGAGGAGCGACGCTGCCCGGCCGGCCTCAATCTCGAGCAGGCCCTCGTCGCCCTCGGCTACCGGCCCCAGCTCGTGGTGGTGGAGCTCAATGGTGAGATCCTGCCGCGCCGGCAGTGGCCGGAGCACCGGGTCGTGGAAACCGATGGGCTGGAGGTCGTCACCATCGTGGGAGGCGGTTCCTAGATTCGTTTCACCCGCAAACGGCGTCCCTGGTGTTCTCCCCGCGACCAAACCAGCCCCTTCGGAGCAACAGACCCGGCCAACGCCCCCTGCGGCGATTGTTCAGCTGGCTGGCGATTCCCCTGCTCGTGGCGGGGCTGTTGCTGGCCCATCCGGATCCCAGCTGGGCCGCTAGAGGCGGCCGCATCGGCGGCGGCAGCTTCCGCTCTGCCCCCTCGGTGCCTCGCAGCTATGGCGGCGGCAATCTCGGCGGTGGCGGTTATCGCGGTGGGAGTTACGGCAGAGGTTTCGGCGGCGGCATCGGCTTTCCCTTCCTGATTCCGATCTTCGGCTTCGGCGGAGGGGGCCTGTTTGGTTTCCTGATCCTGATGGCGGTGGTCGGCGTTCTGCTCAACGCCGTCCGTGGCATGGGGAATGGCCCGAGCCTCGGCAGTGGCAACGGCGTTGCCTACCCGTCCCGCCCGGATGGTCCCGTCACGATCGCCCAGGTTCAGGTCGGTCTTCTGGCCACGGCTCGGCAACTGCAGCAGGATCTCCGCAGGCTGGCCGCCAGTGTGGATACGGGGACCAATGCTGGCTTGCAACGGGCCCTGCAGGAGACCACCCTGGCCCTGCTGCGCCATCCGGATCTCTGGGTCTATGCCCACAGCGATGTGGGTCAGGTGCCCTTTGCCAGCGCCGAATCCACGTTCAACCGCCTTTCCATGGCCGAGCGCAGCAAGTTGTCACGCGAGGTGACCAGCAATGTCGGCGGTCAGCGCCTCAGCGACAGCAGCATGACAGCTGGCGACAGCGACGCCACCAGTGATTTCATCGCCATCACCCTGTTGGTGGCAACCCGCACCAAGCTGGCGCTGAAGGGCTCCGATACCGCCGAGGACCTGCGCCAGACCTTTCAGAAGCTGGGTGCCGTGGGCATTGAAGATCTTCTGGCCCTCGAAGTGATCTGGCAGCCTGATGGTGCTGGCGACGTGCTCAGCACCGAGGAGCTGCTCACCGCCTATCCAGATCTGCAGCACCTCTGATCCGCAGGATGCGCAGCGCCGCCATAGCGGCGCCGTAGCCGTTGTCGATGTTGACGACGCTCATTCCTGGGGCGCAGCTGGCCAGCATGCCGTGCAGGGCTGCCATCCCTCCGGCGCTGACGCCGTAGCCCACCGAGACCGGCACACCGATCACCGGCTGCGGCAGCAACCCGGCCAGCACCGTGGGCAGGGCTCCTTCCATGCCGGCACAGGCGATCAGCACGGTCGCCTGTTGGAGCCGTTCCAGCTGGCTCTGCAGACGGTGCAGCCCGGCTACCCCGACATCCAGCACCAGCTCCACGGGCACGCCATGGCAGGCCAGGGCAAGGTGAGCCTCGGCCGCGACACCCAGGTCGCTGCTGCCACCGGTGAGAACGATCACGCGGCCGAGCTCCGGATCGGGCGGCGGCGGTGCCGGCAGGGTGAGGCAGCGGGCCTCTGGGTGGTGCAGCGGCCGGTCTGTCTCCTGGCCTTGGCCAACGAAGCTCTCCAGAATGGCCTCGGCTTTGTCGGGGGCCACGCGTGTCACCAGGGCCAGCTCGCCCTGGTCGTGGAATCGGCGCAGCAGGGTCACAATCTGCTCGGCGCTTTTGTGTTCCCCCCAGATCGCCTCCACCATGCCGAGGCGTCCGCGCCGCTCGAAGTCGAGGCGGGCCCAGATCTCGCTGCTGAGCCCGCTCATGGGCGCAGGATCTGCAGTTCGCCCTCCTGAACCAGTGGGAAGGGATTACCCGCGGCCTGTCCGGTGGCCGAGCGGGCCAGTTGCTCGAACTGCTCCTGTACCGCCTCCACCTCCTGGGGGGCGATCGCCTTCCACTGCTCGCGGCTGGCCCAGCGAATCAACAGCAGACCCTCCTCCCGCTCCTGATCCCAGAACAGATCACGGCCCAGGAACCCATCCTGTTGACGCAACCAGGGCTCCCAGCTGCCGCGCTCCGCCTCCAGCCAGGCCTGCTGGCCATCAGCCGGAACCTTGACGCGCAGCTGCTCCACGATCGCCACGTCATAGCCACCCTCGGGATCGGCGAAGGCGGCAATGCTGACCTGCGGATGGGAGCCCAGCAGCACGATGAGGAGCCCAATGGTGCTGAGGACCCTAAGGAGCCAGACACGGGGTCGGCGAGAGCCCATCAGCCGGCGCTGGGGCGCTGCAGCAGAGCCACCGCATGGCAGGCGATGCCCTCTTCACGGCCGGTGGGGCCGAGCTGTTCGTTGGTGGTGGCCTTGATGCCCACCTGGTCGGGATCCAGGCCCATGCAGGTGGCGATCGCGGCACGCATCGCCGTGATGTGGGGTTTGAGCTTCGGGCGCTCAGCCACCACCACCGCATCGACGTTGCCCACACGCCAGCCCCGCTCCGCCACCAGAGCCACCACCTGCTGGAGCAGCTGCAGGCTGTCGGCGCCCTTCCACTGCGGGTCGTCCGGCGGGAAATAAAGACCGATGTCCCCCAGGGACAGGGCACCGAGCAGGGCATCCATCAGGGCATGGACCAGCACGTCAGCGTCGCTGTGGCCGTCGAGGCCCAGGCCGGCTGGATGCTCCAGGGTCTGCCCCCCCAGGATCAGGGGGCGTCCTGGCACGAGGCGATGGATGTCGTAGCCGTTGCCGATCCGCAGCTGCATGGAGCGCCCATGGTGGCCGCCAGTCTGTCCTGCCGGAGCCTCCTGCACGGGCCAGCGGGCATGCAGATCCGGCCGCCGCGCGGCGGTGCGCTGCAGCTGTTGCTCAGCCCGCCAGCGGGCGATGGCGCCATGGTCGCCGCTGCGCAGCACGGCCGGCACGGCCATGCCGCGGAAGTCGGCCGGCCTGGTGTAGTGCGGATGCTCCAGCAGGAGGGTGCTGTGGCTTTCCTCCTCCAGGCAGGCCTCGGTGCCCACGGTGCCGGGCAGCAACCGCACCACCCCGTTGATGATCGTCGCCGCCGGCAGTTCGCCGCCGGTGAGCACGAAGTCGCCGATCGACACCTCTTCATCGGCCAGGCTGCGAATGCGCTCGTCGAAGCCTTCGTAGTGGCCGCAGAGGAACAGGAGCTGCTCGTAGTCGCTGGCCCAGCGGCGCAGATCGGCCTGGGTCAGCGGCTTGCCCTGGGGGCTCATCAGCAGCACCCGGCGCCGCGGCACAACCGGAATCGCCTCGACGGCCGCAAACACCGGCTCCGGCTTGAGCACCATGCCAGCCCCGCCTCCGTAGGGGATGTCATCGACCTTGCGGTACTTATCGGTGGCGAAATCCCTCGGGTTGTGAACGTGCAGCTCGGCGATGCCGGCCGCGAAGGCTCGCCCGATCACCCCCAGCCCCAACAGCGGCGCAAAGGCCTCCGGGGCCAGGCTGACCACATCGAGGCGCATGGCCATCGGCTTCAGACCGCCGTGGCGCCAGGCGCGGCCGCACGGCTGACCCGCCGGATCTCGGAGCTGAAGCTGGCGCGGCCGGGGCTGCCATCGGAGCGGTGTTCCACGGTGCTGCGCAGCCGCAGGTTGGGCTTGGTGAACCAGATGCGCTCGCGCACCTCCGTGCCGCCGCTCTCCAGCCGCAGCTCCAGGCTCCCGTCCGGCCACAGCTGCCAATGTCCCGCTGGGCTGGTGCCGGAGGCTGCCGCTGAAGCCCGGAATCCACCTTGCCGATCGAAGACCAGGCTGCGTTCGGGGTGCCCCTTCGGGGCGATCAGCAGCCCACCGGGTTCCGCAGGGTGCTCGGCCCTGAGGTAGGTCACCACCAGCTCGCCGCGCTCGGAGCTGTGCCACTCATCACCATTGGCGCCCTCTTCCAGCTGCCCCAGGCCAAACAGACTG
This sequence comes from Synechococcus sp. CCY9201, assembly GCF_034931105.1. Classification (NCBI taxonomy): domain Bacteria; kingdom Bacillati; phylum Cyanobacteriota; class Cyanophyceae; order Synechococcales; family Synechococcaceae; genus Synechococcus; species Synechococcus sp. CCY9201. The sequence continues at coordinate 16,254 of NZ_JAYGIC010000048.1, forward strand.
CGCAGGCTCATCCATTCGCCCGCACAGAGCTGCAGGAAAGCCGTCAGATCACTGGGCGGAAAGGGAGCATCCGTTGACGCCGCCGGGACAGGAGGCGTGGAGGCGGCAGCGCTGGCGCCGGGGCTGGCGTCGACCAAGGCGGATCGGTGCACGATCGTCCCATCCTCTCAGCCGCCCTCCCGATCGCCTCAGTCGCCGCGATAGCCCAGTTCCGCCAACCGTGCCGCGCTGCGCCGCCAGTTGGGCACCACCTTGACGAACAGCTCGAGATAGACTGGTCCGTCGAACACCTTCTGCATCTGCAGCCGAGCCCCCTGGCCGATCTGGCGCAGCATGCTGCCCCCCTTGCCGATCAGGATGCCCTTCTGGCTGGCCCGTTCCACCAGCACCGTGGCCAGTACGGCCGTGCGGGGGCCGTCATCGACGATGCGATCGATCTGCACCGCCACCGAATGCGGCACCTCCTCGCGGGTGTGGCAGAGCACCTGCTCGCGGATCAGCTCGGCCAGCAGCAGTTGCTCCGGTTGATCGCTGGTGGCATCGGGGGGATAGAGGTGGGGGCCGATCGGCAGATCGGCGGCCAGAGCCTCGACCAGCTCCGCCGTGCCGACTCCCGTGAGGGCACTGACCGGATGGAGGGGCCAGTCCAGCCGTGGCGCAGCGGTTGGCCCGACGTCGTCCCCAGGGCTGGCGCCAAGCGTGTTGTCGCCGGCCAGGAGCTGCCGGTAGGTCTCCGCCAGCTCCCGGGCCTGCTCGGGCGGCACCAGATCGCTCTTGTTGAGGGCCACGTGCACCGGCACCCGGGCGTGGCGCAGCAATTCGACGATGAAGCCGTCGCCTCGCCCCGCGGGCTGGCTGCCGTCCACCAGCAGCAGCACCAGGTCCACCTCCCCGATCGCGCCCCGGGCGCTCTGGACCAGCCGCTCGCCGAGCAGATGGTGGGGCTTGTGGATGCCGGGCGTGTCGAGCAACACCAGCTGAGCGCTGGGGGTGGTGAGGATGGCCCGCAGGCGGTTGCGGGTGGTCTGAGCCACCGGCGAGGTGATCGCCACCTTCTCCCCCACCAGCTGGTTGAGCAGGGTGGATTTGCCCACGTTGGGGCGACCGATCAGGGCCACAAAGCCGGAGCGGAAGCCCTCGGGGGCCAGGCCGAAGCTGCTTCCCCCGGCGGCCGGGGGCTGGGGAATCGGCAGCAGACGCCCACCTGCTGCTGCGGTGCCCTCGGGGCTGGGTTGGGGCGACGACGGATCGCCGGGGTGACTTGGCTCCATAACCTCAACACTGCCAGCAGACGGTGCCGACCCCATGGATACGTCCACCCCCCTTGCCCAGCCCACCTTCCCGCAGGCGATGGAGATCACGGCCCAATGGCTGGGGCTGTGGGAGAGCGGCGAGCTCAGCGACGAGGTGCTGGCCGATCGGGTGGGGGAGCTGGTGGCCAGCCGCGACGGAGCCCGTGGCTTTTTCGTAGTGGCGCTGGCGGGCGATTGCCCTCTGATGGACCGCCTGCCCGAGCCGCTGGTGCTGCAGCTGCGGGCCGCCGGCGATGGAGTGGTGGATCTCACCGCCCGCAACCTGGCGATGAGCACCGCCATGACCCTGCACCACAGGCGCGCCGGCGATGATCAGCAGCGTGCCGCCTCCGGGCGGGTGGCGGCACGCTGCACCGAGCTCATCCGCCTGCTGGAACCCCTGGCGGTGAAGACCCGTCTGGAGATCCTGTTGGCGGCCGCCCGGAACGGCTCCGGCACCGATGTGGATTTTCTGGATCGCTGGGGCTACGACACCGAGCAGCGCGCGGCCATTGCCGAGGCAATCGAGGCGGTGGCCGAGGACTGATCGCGAGCCAGACAGTTAATTGGCCAGCCAGCAGCCAGGCAAGCACGTTATTTCACAGAAAGGCACACAATTGACACTGCTGAATCAATCAGTGCCCCCCAGTTCGGGCACGTCCCATGAAAAAGCGCCCCTTTAGGGGCGCAGAAGAGATTCGAGGAAAGATCAGCAATGACTGCTTTTCAGGCCTTGGGATCAATCGTGCTGGGATTCAGTCGCGACGGCCACCACCCTGCAAGGCGATGATCAGGCGCAGAATGAAGATGAAGAGGTTGATGTAGGTGAGGTACATCCCCAGGGCACCGGCCAGATACTGGTCGTCGGTGTAGGACCTGGGCATCGTGTAGAAATCCAGGAATGCGGCACCGACAAACAGCACGGTGCCGAAACCGGCGATCATCAGTTCAAAACCACCGGTGCTGAACATGCCCGGGGCAAAGATGCTGCCCACAACCTGAACCACCATGGCGATGATCAGGCCGAGCAGACCCAGACCCACCACGGCTCCAAGGGCCTGACCGATGCTGTCGCTCATGCGGCGTCCCAGCACCGACGCCACCACAAAGGTGATGCCAGTGGCCAGGGCGGCTGTGCCTACGGCACCGATACCTGCAGAGGCAACGGCGTAGCCGACGATGCCACTCAGAGTGAAGCCCGTGATCAGGCTGTAGGCGGCCAGCAGCGGCAGGGCAGTGCTGTTATTGCCCTTGGAGGCCACATTCTGGGCCACGAAGAACAGGATGAAGTTCCCGATCAGGGCCACCCAGAACAGGGGCATGTACAACGGGCTCGACATCATCGAAAGCCCACCCAGCACCCCGCCAGCGGTGAGCACCATGCCACCACCTACGTAGGGCAGCGCCTTGCTGACGACATTGGGCCCAACGAGGGCGCTGGAATTGGCCTCGCGGATCGCTTCCTGGAAATTGCTGCTGGCCGGCATGGCTCACCAGTTCTGCGTACTGACTCATCCTGCCAGCCAGTGACGGGGGCCGGTTGATGCGTTGGTGCGGATCTCCCTATCGTCGGCTGCTGGAGCCGGAGGGCGCCCCATCCCTGCGGGCATAGGCCTGCACCAACCGCTGCACCAGTGGATGCCGCACCACATCGGCAGCGGTGAGGGTGCAGATCGCCACCCCCTCGACCCCCTGCAGCACCTGGGCGGCTTCCGCCAGGCCACTGGTGACCCCAGGGGGCAGATCCACCTGGGTGGGGTCGCCGGTTACCACCATGCGCGAATTCTCACCGAGCCGGGTGAGCACCATCCGCATCTGACCCGCCGTGGTGTTCTGCGCCTCATCGAGGATCACAAAGGCATCGGCCAGGGTGCGGCCTCGCATGTAGGCCAGCGGTGCCACCTCGATCACACCCTTTTCGAGCAGCGTGGCGGTGCGCTCGCTGCCGAGCAGGGTATGGAGGGCGTCGTACAGAGGCCGCAGATAGGGATCCACTTTCTGCTGCAGATCACCGGGCAGGAAGCCGAGCCGTTCTCCGGCCTCCACAGCGGGCCGGGTCAGGATCAGCCGTTCCACCTTGCGCTCGTGCAGCATCCTCACCGCCAGAACCGTGGCGAGGAAGGTCTTGCCGGTGCCGGCAGGGCCGAGGGCCAGGGTGAGGTCGTGGCGCTCCATGGCGTCCACGTAGGCCTTCTGCTTGAGGGTGCGGGGGCGCAGCAGTTTGCCGCTCTGGCTGCGGGCCAGCACCTGATCACTGAGGCGCGCATGTTCCTGCTCCCGGCCCGTATCCAGAGCCTTGAGCGCGGTCTGCACGTCCACCCGGGTGATCGCCTGTCCCTCCTGCCACAGCGGGCGAAGCAACTCCACCAGGGCAGAGGTGCGCTCCAGCTGGGAGGCCCGCCCCTGCAACACAAGGTCGAGCCCGCGCAACACCAGAAGCGTCCCGGTGAGGGACTCAAGGTGCCGCAGGCTCGACTCGGCTTCCCCAGCCAAGGCAAGGGCTGCCTCGGGGGAGGGGAGCGGGATGGAGAAGGTCTGGAGCCCCGCCGCTTCGGCCATGGGGCTGCCGATCAGGCTTCTACGGCGGCGGGTTCGGGTTCAGAGGCCGCTGCCGCCGCCTCAGCGGCTTTGGCAGCGGCTTCAGCGGCGGCCTGCTTGGCAGCGGCCTCACGGGCGGTGGCCTGCTTGGCCTTGCCCACCACCTCGGCGGAGCGGATCGTCTTCTCGATCAGACCACCCTTCTCCAGCAGGTAGCGCACGGTGTCCGTGGGCTGGGCACCCTGGCTGAGGCGCTTGCGGATCGCCTCGGTGTCGAGGCGCGTCTCTTTGGTGCGGGGATTGTAAAAACCGAGTTCCTCGAGGGGATGGCCATCCCTGCGTGAGGTGCTGTTGGTGGCCACGAGGCGGAAGCTCGCTTCCCGCTTCTTACCGAACCGCTTCAGGCGGAGCTTGATCATCGAGGCTGTGCCGCTAGGTGTCCAAAGGTCGAATCTACCTCTCAGACCTTCACCCCCCGCAAGAGGCCCTCAGAGTTGCCCGAAGCCCTTGCGCTTCTTGGCCGGCTTGGCCGGCTTCGGTGCGCCGCCCCGGCCCGCCGGCGCACCCATGCCTGGCATGCCGCCCATGCCGGGAAAGCCCCCCATGCCAGGGAATCCCCCAGGCATGCCTCCCATGCCCGGCATGCCACCCCGGCTCATCTGTTGCATGAAGCCGCGCATCTTCTGGAAATCGGTGAGCACCTTGTCCACCTCGGCGGGGCTGTGACCGCTGCCGGAGGCGATGCGCCGCCTGCGTGAAGGTTGGGAGGCCAGCAGATCGGGTTGCTCCCGTTCCTGCTGGGTCATCGAGCCGATCATCGCCTCGATCTTCCTGAGCTGCTGCTCCCCCTGCTTGAGCATGCCGTCGTCGATCTTGTTCATGCCCGGGATCATTTTCATCAGGCCGCCCAGCGAGCCCATGCGCTTGATCAGGCGCATCTGCTGCACGAAATCGGAGAAGTCGAAGGTGGCCTCCTGCAGCTTCTGCTGCATCCGCGCCACGTCGGCCAGCTCCACCTCCTTGGTGGCCTTCTCCACCAGGGTGAGCACATCACCCATGCCGAGGATGCGGCTGGCCATCCGTTCCGGGTGGAAGGGCTGCAGCGCCTCCACCTTCTCGCCGGTACCGATGAACTTGATCGGGGCACCACTCACCTTGCGGATCGAAAGCGCTGCCCCGCCTCGGGAGTCGCCGTCGAGCTTGGTGAGCACGGCGCCGGTGATGCCCACCTGCTCGTGGAAGGCGCGGGTCAGTTCGGCCGCCTCCTGACCGATCATCGAATCCACCACCAGCAGCACCTCATCGGGCTGCACGGCTTCGCGGATCCGCACCATCTCCTCCATCATCGACGTGTCGATCTGAAGGCGGCCGGCCGTGTCGACCAGCACCGTGTCGAAGCCCTCCTGCCGCGCTTTGGCGATACCGGCTGCGGCGATGGCCTCAGGCCTGGCCTCGGTGCCCAGGCTGAACACCTCCACGCCGATCTGGCCGCCCAGGGTCCTGAGCTGTTCGATGGCAGCCGGGCGGTAGACGTCCGCTCCCACGAGCAGCGCCTTGCGGCCCTGGTCCTTGAGGTGCAGGCCGAGCTTGGCGGTGGCGGTGGTCTTGCCGGCGCCCTGAAGGCCGGCCATCAGGATCACCGTGGGAGCCCCCTCCGTGCCGCCTGCCGCCAGGGGAGCGTTCTCGCCCCCCATGGTCTCCACCAGCTGTTCATGCACCAGCTGGATGAACTTCTGATCGGGGCTGATGCCCCGCACCACTTCCGACCCCACGGCCCGGCTGCGCACCTCGTCCACGAAGGAGCGCACCACCGGCAGGCTCACGTCGGCGTCGAGCAGGGCACGGCGCACCTGCTGGAGGGCCCCCTCGACGTTGGTTTCGGTGATTTTGTCCTGACCCCTCAGGCTCTTGACGGCGTCTTCAAAACGCTGGGAAAGCTCGTCGAACATGAAGGGCTGGCGGAAGGGGCTGACGGAAGCAGGCTGATGGAAGACGCGGCCGGAGTCGGGGCCTCCAGTGCCTGCGATCGTAAAAACTCAGCGTCGGTGGTGATCTCCCGGTGGAGCGTTCCCCTCTGCCGCGGATGGGAAGATCAGCCCCCTCGGTGGAAGCTCACCAGCTGCCAGGGACCGTCTTCACGGCCAAACACATAGGTGTTGGTCAGTGTGAAGGGAGGGGTGGTCTCGATCACGGCGCCATCGGCAGCCAGGGTCTGATCGGAGTAGCGCAGCTCAGCCACCAGCACGACCCGCCGGGGCGACTGCTCGGTAATCCGCAGATCCAGCACCTTGGTGTCGATCACCTGGCGCCGATCACGAGCCTGGTCCCGTCGCCTTTCGCCCTCAACGACAGCGGCCTGGTTGGAGCGAGCCACCGCTTCGAGGGCAACTGCCGGCTTGTCACCGGCGAGTACCGCCGCTTTTGCAGCCAGCCACCCCTCGAGCAAGGCACGCATCTGAGCTTCGCTGGGCTCAGCCGCCTCCAGGGGAAGAGCCTGGGCTGGCGTCGGCATGGTTGCGGAGGGCTGTGTCTGGGGTTGTGTCGGCGCTGCAGTGGAGCTTGGGGCCGGAGTCTTCTGAGGAGCTGCAACTTGAGAATCCTGTCGACCCTGATCAGCCACGTGGGGACTCCAGAGCCACCAGCCAGTCGCCAGCAGCCCCCCCCCCACCGCCAAGGCCCCACCCCACAGCAGGGGCCGGGGCAAGGCGGCCAGCTCAGTCGAGATCCTGGAGACCGCTGGCTCCCACAGGTTGGACCGCAGCTGGGCGGGATGGAGATCGGACCAGCGCAGGAGCGGCACTTCCTGCTGGTCTGGATCCTCCGCCTCCATGTTCTGTTCGAACTGGGGGGTCATTGATGCCCGGGACAGCTCTTCTGGAAAGGGGTGGTGAGGATCGCGGGTGAGGTCCCAGCCTGGCGCCATCGACTCAGCCAGTGGAGGAAGGGGTGCAGCACCGGTGAACAGGCTTCCGGCGGCGGACAAAGCAGCAGGAGTGGCTGGGGACATGGAGGAGCCAGGGGAATTCACAGGCGTCGAGGCCGGACTTCCGCCGGTCGCGGTGGCTGGCGGGGACAATGCCGCAGATGTCGTGGCCGTCACTGGCTCGGTCGCAGGCCTGGGATGCTCGGCTTCGGCCCGGCGACGTCGACGGTCCTGGCGTTCCACGAAGCTCTGCACGTCACGATCATTGAAATAGGCGTCCAGGTCAGGTTCGGAGTCCAGGTCGCGGTAGCCGGTGAGCACCTCCCGGGCCAGCCAGTCGCGGCACACGGCGCAGAGCCGAACCAGGAGTGGATCCTCCCCATCAATGGCGTGGTGTGGGTTCTGAGGCGCTGTGCTGGAGAACAGCGCCTCCGCCTGATCCACGTCTCCAAGCAAGAGCAGCAGACAGGCTTGATCGGTCTGCTGGGGTGGCGCACCTCGGATGGCCAGCCGCTCCAGGGCCGCGGCGATCCGTTCGGGTTTGCGCTGGGCGAAGCCGCTGGCAGTGAGAGCCTTGCAGGCCAGAAGTTCGGCGCGGGCCGACCCCGCCCGTGACCAGCGCTCGAACAGATCGAGTTGCTCCTGCAGGGTGAGGAAGGAACGGATCTGGGCCAGAAACGCCAGGAATTCCTGGGGGCTGAGCATCGTGCTGGCTTCACTGTCCATACCACCGCGCTGCTGCACCAACTGCTCCAGCAGAGCCATACCTTCATTCCGCTGAGCCACGGCGGCCAGGTCACGGCTGAGCAGGTCGAGGATCCGGTACGGCAGGAGCTGATCGCGCTCCGTGGCCATCTGGTCCCGAAGGGCTGCACACTGGCCCATGCGTTGCAGCAGTTGCAGGCCACGAGTCAAGGTCTGGGAAGCGGCTTCATAGCGGCGTTGACGGCGATATTCGGTTGCGGCTGCCAGGCTGCTCAGCCCAGCCAGCAGCGTGAGATCCGCCTCGCGGCCGCTGCCAAGAGAGGGTGCCCGAGGGGGCTGCAGGCACCGCTCAGCCTGCTCGAAAGTCTCCAGAGGTTGACCGGCTTCAAACAGCAGGAGAAGCCCGCCCACCTCGTGGGAACTGGACACCTCCAAGGCTGCCATGGCCTGGGCGTCGTCGCCCACAAGGGACGTGAGATGGGATTCGTAAGTGCGCCGTCTGTCTTCATCGGTGAGCAGATCGGCACTGGCGCGCAGCAGCTCACCCCTTGCTTCCAGCGTCTCATGGGTGAAACCCTGGTCGGGAGCCCGATCGAGCCTCTGCTGCAGGGTACGGAGCACAGACTGGGCGTCTGTGGTGGGGGTGACACCGAGCAGACGGAAGTGATCGATCGGCAGTTCCAACCAGGCATCCGCTCCTGGGAGCCGACTGTAAGCAGGAGAAGCAATCTGGACAGCCTTTCGATGTCGGACCCCGTACAGTCAGCAACACGCTTCAGCATCCGGGACCGTCATGACGCAGGAGATGGCCGCAGAGACCACCGCTATGGGCAGTGCCATCCCCTCCGGAGCCGGCAGCCATGCCGAGCGCCTGTCCTCCCTTTACCCCTCAGGCAATCTCAGCATCAGCCGCGAAGAGGGTCTGATGCTCTACCGCGACATGACCCTGGGGCGGCGCTTTGAAGACAAGTGCGCCGAGATGTATTACCGGGGCAAGATGTTTGGGTTCGTGCACCTCTACAACGGCCAGGAGGCTGTGAGCACGGGCGTGATCAAGGCGATGAAAGCCCAGCACGACTGGTTCTGCAGCACCTATCGCGACCATGTGCATGCCCTCAGCGCCGGTGTTCCTGCCCGTGAGGTGATGAGCGAGCTGTTCGGCAAGGCCACAGGTTGCAGCAAGGGCCGTGGCGGTTCGATGCACCTCTTCTCCAAGGAGCATCATCTGCTGGGGGGCTATGCCTTCATCGGCGAGGGCATTCCCGTCGCGCTCGGTGCCGCGTTCACCAGCCGCTACAAGCGTGATGCCCTCGGCGATACCGACAGTGATTCGGTCACAGCAGCCTTCTTCGGCGACGGAACCTGCAACAACGGCCAGTTCTTCGAGTGCCTGAACATGGCGGCACTCTGGAAGTTGCCCATCCTGTTTGTGGTGGAGAACAACCGCTGGGCCATCGGCATGGACCATGACCGTGCCACCAGTGATCCTCAGATCTGGCGCAAAGCGGCCTCCTTCGGCATGGCCGGTGAGGAAGTTGATGGCATGGATGTGCTGGCCGTTCGGGCTGCCGCTCAACGCGCCGTGGAGCGTGCCCGGGCCGGCGAAGGCCCGACCCTGCTGGAGTGCCTCACCTATCGCTTCCGTGGCCACTCCCTCGCCGATCCAGACGAGCTGCGTGCCGAAGCTGAAAAGCAGTTCTGGGCTCAGCGCGATCCGATCAAGCAGCTGGCTGCTCATCTCACCAGCCAGGGATTAGCCAGTGGGGACGATCTCAAGGCGATTGAAAAAGAGATCGATGCCGAGGTGAGCGATTGCGTTTCCTTTGCACTGGATGCGCCCGAGCCCGATCCAACCGAACTGACCCGCTACATCTGGGCGGAAGACTGAAAAGCCGCACTGCCGACACTGAGTGCTCGCAGGTCAATAACCTGGGGGCTATCGGCGGGTGAGATTCCGCAGCTTGCGCAGGGCCTTGAGCTCCACCTGCCGTACCCGCTCGCGGGAGACATCGAGCCGGCGCCCGATCTCGGCCAGGGTGTGGCGCTCTTCGCCTTCAAGGCCGAAGCGCAGCTGCAACACCTCCTGCTCCTGCTCGGTGAGCTGACTGAGCCAACGCCCCAGCTGTTCCTGGTGCATCCCCCGTTCGACCCGATCCAGCGGTTCCTCACTGCTGATGTCGGCGATCAAGTCGCCGAGGAAACTGCGACCTTCGTCACCGCTGACAGGCGCATCCAGGCTTGAGGTAGTGAGCGCCTGACGCAGCAAGGAGTCGAGCTCCTCGAGTGGCATATTGATCGCCTCAGCGATTTCGCTGCGACTGGGCATGGCGCCTAACTTGTGGGCCAGCTCCAGGCTCACACGGCGCACGGTGGTGAGCCTTTCGCTGAGATGAACCGGCAGACGGATGGTGCGCGACTGGCAGGCGATTGCCCGGGTCATGCTTTGACGGATCCACCAGAAGGCATAGGTGGAGAACTTGTACCCCCGAGTGGGATCGAACTTCTCCACAGCGCGCTCGAGCCCGAGGGAACCTTCCTGAATCAGATCGAGCAACTCCAGGCCCCTGCCTTGATATTTCTTGGCGACGCTCACCACGAGCCTCAGATTCGCTTTCATCATGCGCTGCTTGGAACGACGCCCCAGACGCAGAATCCGACGCTGCTTCTCCGTTTCCGCGTCGGGCTCTGGCTCACAGTCGCGTTCGCCCCGCTCCAGCAGATGCATCATCGCCTGCACCTGGTTGCCCAGTTCAATCTCCTCGGCTGCGGTGAGAAGAGGCTCGCGACCGATCGTGGCGAGATACCAGCTGATCGAATCACCGCCACGCCGGCGACTGGAGTCCCCCGTCTTCAGGGATGAGGTCGCCATTGGGGAAGGGTCGGAGGCTGGAATGTCGACTATCCACGAAAAGGATGAAAAGGGGCTGTACTTTCAACAACCCTTCAGGTTGTGACAGCAAAACCACACAGTCGAATCGTTAGTCCAGTCTCAAATCAATCTTGCCGTGGTTAATGCTGTTGTGCGGCTCGCAAGTGTGCGGATTTCTTGACTTTCCTCACTGTCGGTAACGCTGCCGCCACCGCTTCCGGTGTGGCGGCCCCCTCCCCCTGCTGACGCACCACCAGGCCACCGGCCTCGGCATGGGCCAGGGCCGCGCCGGCCAGCAGGACCGGCAGCGCTTCCAGGTCTGCTCCGGCCGCCAGCGCTCTGCCCCCCACCCCAGCGGCGAAGCCGGCCAGCACATCGCCCAGCCCAGCCCTGGCTGCGCCAGGCCAGGCTTTCAGTAGCTGCCAGCAGCGGCCATCAGCCGCAGCCACCACGCTGCGAGCACCCTTGAGCAGCACGGAACAGCACGCCAGAGCCGCCGCCTGCCGGGCGGCTTCCAGTGGCTGCAGGTCGCCCAGATCGGGAAACAGCCGGTTGAATTCACCGCGATGGGGCGTGATCCAGGTGGGTCCGCCGCGTCCTCGTAGCCAGAGAATCCCAGGCGCCTCGCCCGGCTCACCGCTGGATGCGGCGAGCCGGTTGAGGCCGTCGGCATCAAGCACCAGCAGCCCGGGGAAGGCCTGCAGCTGATCCCAGAAACTCTGTTCCGCCTGCCACAGCCTGGCTTCTGCGGTTGCCGCGGCCGCTCCCAGCCCCGGTCCCAGCAGCACCGCATCGAGACGATCCAGCGCCCCGGCGCCCAGCCCCCCCAACGCCAGTCCACCTTGGGCAGTGCTGCCCAGGCTGGCCTGCAACACGGTGTGGGGCTGCACCAGCCAGAGCCGCTCCGCCACCGCCTCGGGCAGCGCCGCCCGCAGGCTGCCGACACCGCTGGCACTGGCGCCACTCAAGGCCAGGATTGCAGCACCGCGGAAGGTCTGGCTTCCAGCCACCACCAGCAGGCGACCACGGCCGTACTTGGCGGCGGTGGGATCGATCTGGGGCCAGGGGAGGGCACCCAGATCGGAAGCAGCCATGGCGCCACCGATACCGAGGAGTTGGCTCGGCGGCAGGGAGCCAAGCAGAGTCGCAGCCAGACCCAGGTCGATCCGCCGCAACCGCCCCACATAGGGCAGGGCCGCATCCTGCACCAGGCCCTGCTTACGCAGTCCGATGCAAAAGGTGGTGTGGGCCACGGCAGCCCCGTCCCCCAGGCAGCGTCCGGAGTCGCTGCAGAGTCCGCTGGGCACATCGATCGCCAGCAACTGCGCCGGTTGTTGCTGCTGGCGATGCGCCAGCAGCTGCTCCAGGGCTGGATCCAGCCGGCGGGTCTGGCCCACCCCGAACAACGCATCGATCCAGAGGGCCCCATCGGCCGGGTCGGGCTCTCCTTCCAGGGCGGCTATGCCCAGCCAGGCGGCGTGGCGGCGATGGGCTTCGGTGAGCGGTTTGAGCCGCGGCCAGGGGCACCAGATCCGCACCGGCCAGCCGGCCAGATGCAGTTCCCTTGCCACCACCAGGCCATCGCCTCCGTTGTGGCCCGGCCCCACCAGCACCAGCACGCCGGCCCTGCGGGCCCGCCCGCGCCAGGCAGAACCGGTGCGCACTCGCTCAGCCACCGCCAGGGCAGCCTTCTCCATCAGGGCCTCGACCGGCAGGCCGGAGGCGAACAGTTGCTGCTCCAGCGCAGCCATCTGGGCACCGCTGACCAGCAGGTGATCCGCATCGCGCCGGGGCCAGCAGGGCGCAGGGGGGAGGGGCGACAAGGCGGTGATGGCGGCACGGTTTCATGATGGAAAGCCTGCGGCCCGCCGACAGCCGCGTACTGCCTCCAGGTCTTGACCGTCCATCCCGCTCCACTGTCTTCGCCGTTGCCTGCGCCGCTGTCTGCTGAAGGCGTGACTGCGTCAGCCGATACCGCCCTCCGAGCCGTGGCCGCCCCGGTCACCCCTGCCGGAGCTGAGGCGCTTGAGCGCCTGCGCCGCTGGCCGGGAGAGCATCGGGTGGCCGTGGGCCTCTCCGGTGGTGTCGACAGCTCCCTCACGGCGGCCCTGCTGGTCGAGGCTGGCTGGCAGGTGGAAGGGCTCACCCTCTGGTTGATGAGCGGCAAGGGGGCCTGCTGCGCCGAGGGCCTGGTCGATGCGGCCGGCATCTGCGAGCAGCTCGGCATTCCCCACCACGTGGTGGATGCCCGGGAGCGCTTCCGCGAACAGATCGTCGATGTGCTGGTGCAGGGCTATGCCTCCGGGATCACGCCACTGCCCTGCTCGCGTTGCAACCGGGAGGTGAAATTCGGCCCGATGCTGGAGTGGGCGCAGCAGCACCGCCGCATCGAGCGCATCGCCACCGGTCATTACGCCCGGGTGCGCCATGCCGATGCCGGCGATCCACTGCCGGTTCCCACCAGCGCCGCTGCAGAGGGCGCGACCGTGGCCGGGCGCCATCAACTGCTGCGCGGCCTGGATCGCCACAAGGATCAGAGCTATTTCCTCTACGACTTGCCCCAGGAGGTGCTGGGGCGGCTGGTGTTCCCCCTGGGGGAGCTGACCAAACCGCACACCCGGCTGGAAGCGGCGCGCTACGGCCTGCGCACCGCCAGCAAGCCCGAAAGTCAGGACCTCTGCCTCGCCGACCACCATGGCTCGATGCGGGCGTTTCTGGACGCCTACCTGCCGCCCCGCCCGGGCGAGATCGTGCTGGCCGACGGCACCGTGGTGGGCAGCCACGACGGCATCGAGCATTTCACCATCGGTCAGCGCAAGGGTCTGGGGGTGGCCTGGAGTGAGCCGCTGCATGTGGTGCGGCTCGATGGCGCCATGAACCGGGTGGTGGTGGCTCCGCGGCGGGAGGCGGCGCGGGACCGTTGCATCGTGGGGGCGATCAACTGGATCTCCATGGCTCCGCCGGCGGCGGCGCTGGAGGTGGACGTGCAACTGCGCTACCGCAGCGCCCCCGTGGCAGCCAGGCTCACCCCCTTGGCCGCCCAGCCAGACGACGGGGCCCATGGCCGGCCCCATCGCTGCCAGCTGGAGTTCGCCGAGGAGCAGTTCTCGATCACCCCCGGCCAAGCGGCCGTGTTCTACGCCGGTGAGGTGGTGCTGGGGGGAGGCCTGATCCAGGCTCACCAGGTTTGATCCAGGTGCTCCAACCGGGAGCTCACCAGTAGGGATCAGCGGCCAGCTCCACCTCCAGGCTGCCGCCGGCACTGGCCGGCACCGTGGCGATGCAGGCACGCACCACCTGGCCGTTCACCTCGATCTCGCAGGCGCCGCAACTGCCGCCGAGGCAGCCGGTGGGAATCGACTGGCCCGCCTCAGCAGCCGCCAGCAGCCAGTCGCAACCCACGGCCGCCTGACTGACGCGACCATCGGGCCAGCGGATCGTGATCGTTCGGCGTGTCGCGGGGTCCGCCATCGCTGCCCTCAGGGCACCATCTCGCCATCGGGCCCGGCCACCCGAAGCCGGAAGCCGCTGGCTTCCAGCACCACCTCGGCGCAGGAGCGCAGGCTCCAGCGCTCGAGACCAAGATCGATCGGTGGCTCACCGGGCGCTGGCGGCAAGGATCTGAGGCTGATCAGCAGCCCGTTCACCCCATCGTCATCCCGCAGGGGCACCACCTCGAGCCCGGCGATCACGGGAACGGGCCGCCGATCCAGGGCGGCCGCCAGCCGCAGCAACAGGGCCATCGATGCCACGGTGCGGCGCTGGTCGCGCCCCTCGATCAGCTGCCACGACTCATGCCGCTTCTTGGGCAGCCCGCGGCGGTGATACCGGGCGATCGCCGCCACCATCAGATGTTCGGCCTGGGAATACCCCAGCAGCTCGCCGTGGCGGATCAGATACCAGGTGTGTTTGTGGTACGCAGCGATGTTGATGTGTTTGCCGCAGGTGTGCAGCTGCGCCGCCGCCCAGAGCAGCTGGCGGCCATAGCCGCCGTATTCGTGGTCGTGGTGCAGCAGGCCACGGGTCTGGTCGTAGAGGCTCACGGCCAGTTCGGCCACCCGATCGGCCTGGGCCCGGTCGACGCCGTACGACTGGGCGAGATGACGGACCGTGCGCTGGCGGATCGAGCTCTGGAACGAGAACCGGTCGCCCAGCAGACCCTGCCGCAGCATCCAGTCCACGATCAGGCCCTCCCGCAGGGCGCGGTCGCACACCACCAGGGCGTCGGCCTGGAGCATGGTCATGGCGGTCTGCATGATCAGCACGCCGGGCACGATGATTTCGGCCCGCCGCTCGTTGATCACCGACAGAGCGCGCCGCTGATCCGGCGTCATGGCGAGCAGCTTGGCCACGATCTGATCGACCTTCTGGCGATCGAGCCGGTAGCCCTGGAACTTCAGCGGCGGCTTGGCCTCCTCGGCGGCCGCCAGGGCCGCCAGGGCCATGGCGGTGCCGCTGGTGCCCACCAGCACAGGCCTGCTGCCGGCCGGCAACGCCGCCTTCACCTGGGCCACGGCGGGTTCCAGGGACCCCTGGATATAGGCCTGCAGGAACTTCCGCCGCTCGTCCGGCAGCGGCTCCTCACGGATGAAGTCGCGCTGCAGCCGCACGGCGCCGATGCGGGTGCTGGTCAGGGCACGGGAATCACGGCTGTCGGCCAGGATCAACTCGGTAGAGCCGCCACCGATGTCGATGATCATGTGGGGCTGCTCGCCGAAGCTCATCCCCGAGAGCACGCCGAGGTAGATCAGCCGCGCTTCTTCGGGGCCGCTGACCAGATCCACCTCCAGCCCCAGCTGCTCCTGGACGGCCTGCAGGAAGTCCTTGCCGTTGGGGGCTTCGCGCACGGCACTGGTGGCTGCCGTGACGATCTGTTCGGCCCCATGGCTGGCGGCCAGATCGCGGCAGTGGCGCAGGGTTCGGAAGCCCCGCTCGATCGCCGCCGCACTGAGATCTCCGGTTTCGGGATCCCGTTCCCCCAGTCGCGTGGTCGATTTCTCAGCCAGCACCACGCTGAAGCTCTGCAGCTCCGGATCCACCTCGGCGATCAGCAGGTGGATCGAGTTGGTGCCGATGTCGATCGCCGCCACCCGACGCAGGCCGGCCGAGGCGACAGGAGGGATCTGGGCCATCGGCAAGGCCGCCGGGACAGGGGCGGCGTCACTTTGCCACCCCGCACCAGACCTAGGGTGCTGGCGAGCACAACCGCTGCATGGCTCCCAGTCGCCTGGCTTTCCACGGCATCGCCGACCGACTGCGGGCCTGGATCGAGCTGCTGCGGTGGCACAAGCCGAGCGGTCGGCTGATCCTGCTGATCCCCGCCGGCTGGGCTCTCTGGCTCACCCCCCAGGCCCCCCCAGAGCCCGGGTTGGTGGGGTTGATCGTGTTGGGTGGTCTGGCGGTGAGTGGTGCCGGTTGCGTCGCCAACGATCTCTGGGACCGGCGCATCGATCCGCTGGTGGAACGCACCCGCCATCGCCCCCTGGCCGATGGCCGTGCCGGGGTGCCGGAGGCGGTGCTCCTGCTGCTGATCTGCCTGCTGCTGGCCTTGCTGGTGGTGCTGGCCCTGCCTTCAGATGGTCGCTCGCTCTGCCTGCTGCTGGCGGTGGCCACCCTGCCGCCGGTGCTGCTCTACCCCTCCGCCAAGCGCTGGTTCGCCTTTCCGCAGTTGGTGCTGGCCCTGTGCTGGGGCTTCGCCACCCTGATCCCCTGGGCGGCCGCTACGGGCAGCCTGGCCGGCGGAGCGCCACTGCTGCTGGTGTGGCTGGCGGCCGTGAGCTGGACCTTCGGCTTCGACACGGTTTATGCCATGGCCGATCGCGATGACGACGCCGTGCTGGGGGTCCGCAGCAGTGCCCTGAGCCTCGGGGCCCGGGCGCCCGCGGTGGTGGCCGGCTGCTACGGGGTCACCGCCCTGACCCTGGCGATCGCGGCGGTGTTGCAGTCGATCAGCCTGGCGTTCTGGCCGCTCTGGCTGGCGGCCGCTGCGGGGATGCAGCGTGAGGCCTGGGCCCTGCGCAGCCCCTCCCTGCCCCGCTCCCGCTATGGCCGCCATTTTCTGCGGCAGGTCCAGCTGGGCGGCCTGCTGCTGCTGGCCCTCGTGCTGAGCCGGGGACCGGCATGAGCCAGCTGCGCTGGCCGCAGGACTGGCCCCGTCCGCTGCGCCGGGGGGATCGGGTGCAGCTGGTGGCGGCCAGCTCCGCTCTGATCGGCCCTGATGCCCCAGACCGGCTCACGGCAGGTGCAGCGTTGCTGCAGCGGTGGGGGCTGCAGCTGGAGCCCTCCCAGCCGGAGCGTCTGCTGGGGCGCCGCTGGGGCTACCTGGCCGGCCGCGATGCGGAGCGGGCCGCGGACCTTGACGCCGCCGCCGCCCTGTTGGCCTGCGTCAGGGGGGGCTGGGGCTCCGCCCGACTGCTGGAACGGCCGCTGTCACTTCCGAACGGCTGGCTGCTGGGCTTCTCCGATGTCACCTCCCTGCTGTGGGCCCAGCAGGCGCGGGGCCACCGTGGCGGCATCCATGGACCGCTGCTCACCACCCTGGCGACGGAACCCCGCTGGAGCCAGGAACGGTTGCGGGCCCTGCTGTTCGGCGAACCCCTGCCGCCGCTGTCTGGCGTGGGCTGGCAAGCCGGTGTGGCCGAGGGGCCGCTGTTGGTGGCCAATCTGACTGTTGCCACCCATCTGCTGGGCACAGCCCACCTGCCGGAGCTGCGGGGGGCGATCCTGATTCTTGAGGATGTGGGCGAGGCGCCCTACCGGATCGAGCGGATGCTGACCCACTGGCGCCTCTGCGGTGCTCTGCAGGGCCTGGCCGGCATCGGCTTCGGCAGCTTCCTGGGCTGTGATGAGCCCATCGAAGAGCCACCACAAGACGACGAGGTCGAAGCCAACGGCGCATCTCAACACGACGGCGCGTCCGAAGACAACAGCCTGATCGCGGCCCGCGGAGCCGCCGGGCGCTTCAGCCTGGAGCAGGTGCTGCGCGAACGCACCCAGGATCTGGAAATCCCCGTGGTGGCTGGCCTGCCGGTGGGCCATGCCCCCGGCAACGCCGCCCTGCCGATCGGGGCACCGGCCCGGCTGGATGGCCGGCTCGGCACCCTGGAGGTGGGTGGGATCTGAGCCGTGGTGCGGTGGTCAGCGGCGGAGTGGTCAGCGGCGCAGTGGTCAGCACTCATCCGGCCGCCCGCTGGGCCAGCACCGCCTCGGCAATCGTGAGATCAAAGGGCGTGGTGAGCTTGATGTTGGACGGCGGCGCCTGCAGCACCTTGACGGGTTTTCCGAGCTTTTCGAACAGGGCCGCGTCGTCGGTGACGCTCCAGCCCTCGGTGGCGGCGATCGCATGGGCCTGGCGCAGATCGTCCACCGGGAAGCCCTGGGGCGTCTGGGCTGCCCAGAGGTCGCTGCGATCGGGGGTGGCTTGGATCGTGCCCGCATCGTCCACCTGCTTGATCGTGTCGGTCACGGGGGTGGCGGCGATCACGGCGGCGCCGGCGGCCACGGCCTCGGCGCAGCGGCTCAGCAGCTCCGGCTCCACCAGGCAGCGGGCTCCATCGTGGATCAGGACCCCCTCGGCCTCGGCGGGCAGGGCCGCCAGTCCGCGGCTCACCGATTCCTGCCGGGTGTCGCCGCCCACGATCCACTGCACCGGCAGCCTGGGCCCGGCTGCCGCCACAATCGCCGCCACGGCCTCCTCATCCACGGGCTGACCCACCACCCCGATCCAGCGGATCACCGGACAGGCCAGGGCCGCATCCAGAGTCCAGGCCAGCACGGGACGACCGGCCACCGCCAGCAGGAGCTTGTTGCCCTCGGCCCCCATACGGCGGCCGCTGCCGGCGGCGGCGATCAGCAGATGCACAAGCAGCTCCCGGAACGACGGGCAGATCAGGAACTGCTCCATACAATCAGGCCGCGATGCCCCGCCCAACGCCTGATGCGCGCCCTTTTTCTGATTCCAGGCGACAGCGTCAGCCAGTTGCAGGTTCTGCCGGCGGTGGCGGCAGCGGCGGATCAGCTCGGGTTCCAGGTGCAGGTGGCCTGCAGCCCTGAAGCCGGGACCGTCTGGAGTCTGTTGCCGGCCGTGGAGAAAATCCTGCCGATCGCCTATGGCAAGGCCACCCTGGCCGACTGGACCAACCTGCTGGGCCTGGTGAGGGATCCTGATTTTCAGCTCTGTATCAACCTCGTGGCCAGCGGACCCGGTGGCCGTGCCATTGATCTGCTGCTGTCGATGAGCCACATCCCCACCCGGGTGGCGGCGGCGGGGTTCTCGGCCACCGAACGGATTGTTCCCTCCAGCCAGGGCTGGATCGATCAGCGCCTGGAGGCCTACCTGGGCCCCGTTGGGGTGCGGTTGGATGCCGCGGCCTACCGCCTGCCGATCGCCAGGGCGGATCTGGACAAGGCCAGCGCTGCCCTGCCACAAGGCTCCGGGCCGATGCTCCTGCTGGCACCAACCGGCGGCGCCGGCGACTGGCCGGCTCCCCACTGGCAGGCCCTGCCGGAGCGCATCCAGACCCGCCTCAGCGATCTGCGCAGCCTCACCCTGGAGCCCACTGCGCCCAGCCCGAGTTCCGGCTCCCTGCGGCGGCGGGCTGCCCAGGTGGCCGCCGCCGACGTGGTGCTGGCCAGCGATCCCGTCACGATCGAGCTGGCCCTGCTGTGCGGTGTGCCACTGGTGGCCCTGGGCCGCGATCCGGCCAGCCTGCCCCAGCGCCAGGGGGTGACGGGCCTGGGCGAGGCCGCTCAGCTGCAGGAGCTCTCCATCGACCCGGTGCTTCAGGCCCTGGGCCTCGGATGAGCCGAGACCGGATGGGGCTGGCGCCATGATCCCTGCTCTGCGGCGCCGGCGCCGTCCCCCATCCACCCGGTTGCGACGCCCCTGGCGCACCCCGATGGTCGCCCTGGCGATCGTGGTCAATCTGTCTGCCCTCGGCTATCGCCTGACCGAAGGATGGGACTGGGGCGATTGCTACTGGATGGTGGCGATCACGATCAGCACCATCGGCTATGGGGAGGTGGAGCCCCTCTCCCCGGGTGGTCGTCTGGTGACGGCCCTCTCGATCATCGGTGGCCTGATCGTGGTGCAGCTCACCATTCAGGGGGTGCTGGGTCTCACAGAATCGGGCTACTTCCGGCGCATGCGCCAGCGCCGCTTTCTCCGCTGGATCGAGACGATGCAGAACCACGTGATTCTCTGCGGCTACGGGCGGATCGGTCGGGAGATTGCCGAACAGATCAGCAGCGAAGGGGTGTCACTGCTGGTGGTCGAAATGGATGAGGAGCGCAAGCGGGAGGCGGAAGAGAGGGGTTTGCCGGTGCTCAGCGCCGATGCCACCCTCGACGAGACCCTGGTGGAGGCCGGCATCCACCGCTGCCGCAGCCTGGTGGCGGCCCTGCCGAGCAATGCCGCCAACCTCTACGTGGTGCTCAGTGCCCGTGGCCTGGCGCCCGGCTGCCGCCTGATCGCCCGCTCCGACAGCGAAGAAGCTGAGCGCAAGCTGCGCCTGGCTGGTGCCGATCAGGTGGTGAGTCCCTATGTGGCGGGTGGACGCACCATGGCGGCCACAGCCCTGCGCCCCCTGGCGGTGAGCTTCATGGACCTGCTGGCCGGCTCCAATTGCGAGGTGGAGGAGTTCCAGCTCAGCAGTGATCCCCGCCTGCTGGGCGATCTCAGTGGCCGCACCCTCGCCGAACTGACCCTGCGACGGCGCACCGGCGCCCTTGTGCTGGCGATCCGCAATCCGGAACCGCCCAGTCAGCCAATACCCACCTACCGCGGTGCCCCCGTCCTGCCCTCGCCGGTCACCCTGATCGCCAATCCCGATGGTGATGTGCGCCTGGGCCCGGGCCAGCTGCTGGTGGCCCTGGGCAGCAAGGAACAGCTGCGCGCCCTCGCCGACCTGCTCGGCCCGGCCCTGGAGGCTGTCGAGACCATGCAGGAGTGAGGGGGGCGTGGGCGGCACATACGATCGGGCCCACCTTGACCTGATTGGCGATGTCCGGCGGCTTCCCCACCACTTCCCTGGCTGGCCAGGTCGCCCTGGTCACCGGGGCCAGCCGCGGCATCGGACGGGCCATCGCCCTGGAGCTGGCGGCCAGCGGCGCCACCGTGGTGGTGAACTACGCCAGTTCACCGGAGGCTGCCGCCGCCGTGGTGGCGGAGATTGAGGGCCAGGGCGGCAAGGCCTGGAGCTATCAGGCCAACGTGGCCGAAGAAGCGGCGGTGGAGTCGATGGTGAAGGCGGTGCTGGAGCGGGAAGGGCGGCTTGACGTGCTGGTCAACAACGCCGGCATCACCCGCGATGGGCTGTTGATGCGCATGAAGACCAGCGACTGGCAGAGCGTGATCGACCTCAATCTCACCGGCGTGTTCCTCTGCACCCGCGCCGTGAGCCGCACGATGCTCAAGGCCCGTGCCGGACGGATCATCAACATCACCTCCGTTGTGGGCCTGATGGGCAACCCCGGCCAGGCGAACTACAGCGCCGCCAAGGCAGGCGTGATCGGTCTGACCCGCAGCAGCGCCGCCGAATTCGCCAGCCGTGGTGTGACCGTCAATGCAGTGGCTCCCGGTTTCATCGAGAGCGACATGACCAAGGACCTGGCCAAGGAACCGATCCTGGCCGCGATCCCCCTGGCGCGCATGGGCCAGCCGGCCGAGGTGGCCAGCGCCGTGCGATTCCTGGCGGCCGATCCGGCCGGTGCCTACATGACCGGCCAGGTGCTGCAGGTGGATGGCGGCATGGTGATGCGCTGAAGGGTGCCGGGCTGAATCCTGCTGCAAAGAAGGCCGCTGCGCTGAAGGCCGCTGCGGTGAACTGATCGACGCAGAAGTGCCTTGACCTGGGTCGATCAGTCGTTGGCGGTCGAGACCGTTGGGGGGCGGAGGTCAGAGGTGGTCGAGGAGTCTGCCTGGAGTGGCTGACCCAGATCGTCCCGCAGCCGACGGATTCTCTGCAGCAGTTGAAGCCGGCGGCGGCGGGCGGTGATTGTGAGAAACAGCCGGATCGGCACGTAGACCAGGGCCATCAGCAGGCCCAGGGCTGCGATCAGCAGGAAGACCATGGCATCGGCCTTGGAGCTGGCGGCCAGGGCACTCTCGGCGGTGGCACTGTCCAGTGCGCTCTGCAGCAGATCCTCCATGGCTCGCGTAGGCTCCCGGCCCTCTGCCCTTGGTTGACGCTACTGGCCATGGGGCCGCTGGGACAGGGGCACGGGCAGGCTGATTCGGCATTCACCACCACCTAGGCACTGCGGCTGGACAGTGCGCTATGGGACGCTGAACCATCTGTTGTTCTGCTCTCCCCGATGGCCAAATTGATCCAGTTCGCCGATCAATCGCGCGAATCTCTGGAACGGGGGGTCAATGCCCTGGCCGACGCCGTGCGGGTCACGATCGGTCCGAAGGGCCGCAACGTCGTGCTGGAGAAGAAGTTCGGCGCTCCGGACATCGTCAATGACGGTGTCACCATCGCCCGGGACATCGAACTCGAGGATCCCTTCGAGAACATCGGCGCCAAGCTGATTCAGCAGGTGGCCGCCAAGACCAAGGACAAGGCCGGTGACGGCACCACCACGGCCACGGTGCTGGCCCAGTCGATGGTGCGGGAAGGCATGAAGAATGTGGCCGCTGGCGCCAGCCCGGTGCAGCTGCGCCGCGGCATGGAGCAGGCCGTTGCCCTGGTCGTGAGCGGCATCGCCGCCCGTGCCCAGTCGGTGGCGGGAGACGCCATCCGCCAGGTGGCCACGGTGAGCTCCGGCAACGACGACGAAGTGGGCGGCATGATCGCCAAAGCCATGGACACGGTGAGCGCCGACGGGGTGATCACCGTGGAGGAGTCGAAATCCCTGGCCACCGAACTGGAGATCACCGAAGGCATGGCCTTCGATCGGGGCTACAGCTCCCCCTACTTCGTGACCGACCAGGAGCGGCTGGAGTGCGTCTATGAGAATGCCTTCCTGCTGATCACCGACCGCAAGGTGAGCAGCGTCGCCGATCTGGTGCCGGTGCTGGAAGCCGTGGCCCGCAGTGGCCGGCCCCTGGTGATCCTGGCCGAGGAGGTGGACGGTGAGGCCCTGGCCACCCTGGTGGTGAACAAGAACCGCGGCGTGCTGCAGGTGGCGGCCGTGCGGGCTCCCGGCTTCGGCGATCGCCGCAAGGCCATGCTGGAAGACATCGCCATCCTCACCGGCGCCACCGTGGTGAGCGAGGACAGGGCCATGAGCCTCGAGGCGGTGACCCTCGCGGACCTGGGAACGGCCCGCCGGATCACGATCACCAAGGACAGCACCACTCTTGTGGCGACCGATGATCACCGCCAGGCGGTGGTCGACCGGGTGGCCGCGATCAAGCGCGAACTCGATGCCACCGACTCCGAGTACGACTGTGAAAAGCTCAACGAGCGGATCGCCAAACTCGCCGGCGGCGTGGCGGTGATCAAGGTGGGAGCCCCCACCGAAACCGAACTGCGCAACCGCAAGCTGCGCATCGAGGATGCCCTCAATGCCACCCGTGCGGCGATCGAGGAGGGCATCATTCCCGGGGGCGGCTTCACCCTGCTTCAGCTGGCCTCGGAGCTCGATGGCCTGCTGGCGAGCAGCAGCGGCGATGCTCGAACCGGTGTGGCGATCGTGCAGCACGCCCTGGGTGAGCCGGCGCGTCAGATTGCGGTCAACGCCGGTGCCGATGGTTCGGTGGTGACCTCCGAGTGCCTGAGCCGGGGTCAGGGCTACAACGCCGCCAGCGGCTGCTATGAGGATCTGCTGGCCGCTGGCATCGTCGATGCCGCCAAAGTGGTTCGTCTGGCCCTGCAGGATGCGGTGTCGATTGCAGCGCTGCTGATCACCACTGAAGCGGTGATCGCCGACAAGCCCGAGCCCGCTGCTGCCGCCCCTGGTGGCGACATGGGTGGCATGGGCGGAATGGGTGGCATGGGCGGTATGGGCGGTATGGGCGGTATGGGCATGCCCGGCATGGGCGGCATGGGGATGCCCGGCATGATGTGAGGCCCCGGTGGGTGTGGGTCAGTCGGCCCACGCCCCTCCTGAGGCCCAAGCGTCAGTGCACCAGCTCCCGCTCAGGCGCGCAAGCGCTTCACGTAGGCCGCCACCTGTAGATCCACTCCGGTGATGGCGGTGCCCACCACCACGGCATCGGCTCCTCGGCTGACAGCCTCAGCGGCCTGCTCGGCCGAGGCGATGCCGCCCTCGCAGACCAGGATCACCTCCGGAGAAAGCTGGCGGCGCAGGGGCTCCAGCAGATTCCAGGCTGGAGGTCTGAGTCCGGAGGTGTCTTCCGTGTAGCCGTACAGAGTGGTTCCCACCCAGTGGCAGCCCAGGGCGGCAGCCCTCAGCCCATTGGCGATGCCATCGACATCGGCCATCAGGGGAATGCCCATCGCCCTGGCCCGCGCAACGATATCGGCCAGGGTTTCGTGCTCCGGTCTGGGGCGATCGGTGGCATCGATGGCCACCACATCGGCTCCTGCCGCCCACACCTGCTGCAGGTCCTGCCAGCGTGGCGTGATGTACACGGCGCTGCCGGGAAGGGTGCGTTTCCACAGCCCCACGATCAGGGCCTGTGGGCAGCGACGACGCACGGCACCGATGTGTTCGGGGCTCTCCAGCCGCACCCCGATCGCGCCCTGGGCCAGGCTGGCTTCCGCCATGGCTGCGATCACGGACGGTTCACGCATCGGTGATCCTTCCGGCGCTTGGACGGACACGATCAGGCCGCCCGCCAGAGCGGATCGCCCGGGCACAGAGCGGACGGACAATGGATCGAAGGCCGCGGCGGAAGTGCTGGTCATCATTCAGGCGAGTTTGCGATCCAGAAGCGGGCGGATCAGCAGAAACAGGCCGGCCGCCAGGGCGGTGAGGATCAGCAGGCAGGTGGTGGTGGTGAGTGAACCGTAGGGAGCCTCCATCACCACCGCCGACAAACTGACCTGGCCGGCATAGGCGGCGCGGATCGGCTCGATCGCGAAGGTGAGCGGATTGATCGCGGCCAGCCAGCGCAGCCAGGCCGGCATGAAGGCCAGCGGCGCCAGGGCGGTGCTGGCAAACAGCAGCGGCAGGTTGGCCACGAAGATCACTGCGATCAGCTCGATGTGGCCGGGCAGGGCAAAGGCGAGACCGAGGCTGAGGGCCGTCACCGCGAACACCAGCAGCAGCAGGGTGACCAGCACCAGCAGCAACCCCGCACCCCCCGGCCAGCCGTAGCCCAGCAGGGCGGCGGTGCCCATGATCGCCAGGCTCTGCACCAGGCTGAGGCTGGTGATGTAGAGCACCGACGCCAGCACGATCGAGCTGCGTGAGCGCAGCGGCGCCACCAGCAGACGGTTGAGGAAGCCGAACTCCCGGTCGAACATCACCGGCAGCCCGGCGTTGAGGGCGGCGCTGAAGGCGGTGAACACGATCACCCCCGCCCCCAGGAAGCGGCCATAGCTCTCGCCCCCCGGCAGCAGCCCCGTTGGCGCATTGGCGAACAGGGCACCGAAGAGGATCAGCCAGATCAGCGGCTGCAGAACGCCGGCCACCAGGGTGGAGGGGCGACGCTGCAACTGCAGGAAGAGGCGGCGGGTGAGCGCCAGGGTTTCCTGACGGATTTCGGCAAAGGCGGAGGGCTCTTGCTCCGCTGGGGTGCCGGCTGAGAGGTAGGAAGGCGTGGCGCTGGTCATCGGCGGATCGGCGGCGGATCGGAAAGCAGGGCAGCCGGACCAGAACGGAACCGGGTGCAGAACAGTGACGGAGGAAGGAGGAAACGCTTCGCGGCCAGGGGTCAGCGCATCGCCTGTTTGCGTTCGGCCTTGGGATCGCGGCTCCCGGCCACGGCCAGCTCGGCATCCATCAGGGTGCGGCCCGTGGCCTGCAGATAGACATCGTCAAGGCTGGGGCGGCTCTGGGCCAGGGCGAACACCGGCAGATCGGCCTGCATCAGCTGATGGCGCAGGGTTTCGAGCACGGCGGTGTCGTCCACCACCAGATTGAGCGAGTAGCCCTGGGCCCGGTTCACCACCACCTGCCGCACCCCGCCACAGGCCACCAGCAGCCCGCGCACCCGCTCGGCCTCTTCGGCTGTGCTGAACTCCCGCACCCGCAGGGTGACGCGGTCGCCACCGAGGGCGCCCTTGAGCTCGCTGGGGGTGCCTTCGGCGATCACCCGGCCAGCCTCCACGATGGCCAGGCGATCGGCCAGGGCATCGACCTCCTCGAGGTAATGGCTGCTGAGCAGCACCGTGGTTCCTTCATCCCGCAGCTGACGTAGCACCTGCCAGATGGCAGAGCGACTTTCGATATCCAACCCCACGGTGGGCTCATCCAACACCAGAACGCGGGGGCGATGCAGCAGCCCGGTGGCCAGGTCCAGGCGGCGACGCATGCCGCCGGAATAGGAGCCACAGCGACGATCGATCCACTCCTCCATGCCCAGCAGGTCGATCAGTTCGGCGATGCGGCGATCCCGCTCGCTGGTCGGCAAGTGGTAGAGGTCGCCCTGTAACCGCAACAGCTCGCGGCCGCTGAGGATCTTGTCGATCGCCACTTCCTGGGCGACGTAGCCGAGCAGCCGACGCACCTGGCGCGGCTGGGCCAGGGCATCGACTCCGGCCACCGAGACAGTGCCGCTATCCGGGGCCAGCAGGGTGCAGAGGATGCGCAGGCAGGTGGTCTTACCGGCTCCATTGGGCCCCAGAAGGCCGTAAAGGCAGCCCTGGGGCACATGCAGCGAGAGGCCGTCGAGGGCCTGCACGCTGCCGTAATGCTTGCTGAGGTGCTGGAGCTCGATCACCCGCTCACCACTCCTGGAAACCACGCATGGTTGGCCAATCTAAGGAGAACCGGACGGGCCATCCGACACAGCAGTGATCCAGGCCGGAGCATCAGGACAGCCCCAGGCCCAGCAGCGGGGTGAATGCCACCAGGCTGAAGGCCTCCGCCTGAGGGGATCGGGCCATCACCAGCAACAGGCAGATGCCGAACAGATAGAGGATCGACCAGCGAAACAGGTTGCGAGCACGCTGGGGATCGTTGGGGTCACGGCTGAGGGCACCGCTGAGTTGCAGCAGGCGTGCGTTGAAGGGCACCACCAGCAGGCCATAGAGCAGGCCGCCGCTGGGCAGGGCCAGCACGCCGATGCCACTCGCCAGCACGGTGGCCCAGGCATAGCGACCGATCGCCAGGGCGGTGACGGCTTCGCCCTTGACCACCGGCAGCATGGGAATGCCGACCGAGCGGTAGTCATCCTTGAGAAGCAGAGCGAGGGCCCAGAAATGGGCGGGGGTCCAGAGCATCACCAGGCTGAACAGCCACCAGCTCGACCAGGTGGGCAGGCCACCGGCGGCCGCAGCCCCCACCAGGGGGGGAATGGCTCCGGCAACGCCGCCGACCACGATATTGCGTGGTGTGCGGGGTTTGAGCAGGGCCGTGTAGAGCAGCACATAGCTGCATAACCCCAGCAGAGCCAGCGCGGCCGCCAGCGGGTTGACCCCCAGAACCAGCACCGCCACCGAGGCGGAGGTGAGCAGGATGGCCAGCAGGAAGGCCTGGCGCTGGGCGAGCCGACCGGAGGGCAGAGCCCGTCGGCTGGTGCGCTGCATGCGGCCGTCGAGTTCCTGCTCCCAGAGGCAATTGAGCACACCGGCGGCGGCAGAAGCGAGGGCACCGCCCACCAGGGTGCAGATGATCCGCAGCGGATCGAGTGGCCAGCCCACCGAGAGGGCCATGCCCGCCAGTGTGGTGGCCAGAAGCAGGGGAATCAGGCGGGGCTTGGCCACCTCCAGCCAGGCGGGCAGACGGACCGACCGCGGCACGGCGGGACGGGAAACGGCCGCCAGAGCCTCAGGGATGACGCTAACCATGGGCCACCTTCGCGGACAGGGATGGATTGGGAATGCCGCAGGCCGCCGGAGCGTCTGCAACGGAGCTCGGTACCGCACTGCGACCGAGAATCGCGGCGAGGACGGCCACCAGCAAGGCAGCAACCAGCTGATGGGCCACGGTTAGGCCGGGGACCTGAAGCTGCTGGCTCAAGGTGAGGATTCCAAGAACAACCTGGGCGGCCACCAGGGCCGTCGCCCCCAGGGCCAGACCCTGGAGATGGCGGCAGCGTCGCGGCAGGGTGAGGCTGCCGATCGCCATGGCCAACACCGCAGCGGCGGCCGGGTAGGCGCCGATGCGGTGGGCCAGCAGCCAGCGGCAGGCATCGCCCGCTGAGAAACAGCGATCGGCGGCCCACTGGCTGGCCATGCTCCCGCCCAGAACGCACTGTGCGAAGACCAGAACCAGCGCCAGACTGGACAGAACCCGGAACCAGATCGGTGGGGACTCAGCTGGGGCTGCCAGCCGCTGATAGCCGGCGCTCATCAGAGCCACCAGGGCGAGGGCCGTGGCCAGATGGGCGGTGACGATGTCCGAGGCCAGCAAACGGGTCACGGTGAGGGCACCCAGTGCCCCCTGAACGGCCACCATCAGCAGGGCCGCTGCACTGAACCAGGGCAGCCAGGCGGGCAGCAGGCGTCTGCGCAGCAGACTTATGGCGCAGAGCACCAGCAAGGCCACCCCGACCAGGAAGGCATCGAGGCGGTGAAACCACTCCAGAAACACCTGCATGTTCATCTGCTGACCAGGCAGAAGCACGCCATAACAAAGCGGCCAGTCCGGGCAGGCCAGACCAGCCTCCATAACCCGTGTTGCGCCGCCGATGGCGACCAGGGCCACCAATGCCACAACAAGGTGGGAGAGCAGCAGCGCCAGGGATGTGATCAAGGAATCCCTACGGGGAGCCATAAAGTAGCCAGTTCAAAAGCGTTGCGATTCCCTCACGTCTCATCGCTTCGTTCCAGACGTCACCTGACCCCCGTTTCGCCGTTGCATCGGAATTCACTGCCGGATCCGGCGACTGGATCAACTGACTGCATTCAGTGACTGGATCCACTGCCGCAATCCAGGCCCCATAGGCTGGCTGCTGATCTGATCTGCCCCGGTGACCATTCCCACCTCCCTGATCACGCTGGTTCTGGGCATGGTGCTGGTGCTCGGTGGCCTCTGGGTGGGTCAGAACGTCAATCTGCTGCCCGTGGACGCCAGCAGCAATGCCCCGGTCTACGACGCGCTCTTTCAGGTTCTGTTCAGCATCGGCACGATCCTGTTCGTGGGGGTGACCGGCTTGCTGATTTTCAGCCTGGTGCGGTTTCGTCGTCTTCCCGGCGATCGGGGCGACGGCCTGGCGATCGAAGGCAATCTGCCCCTGGAGATCCTCTGGACCGCGATCCCCGCCGTGGTGGTGCTGTTCGTAGGCATCTACAGCTACGACATCTATGAGCGCATGGGCGGCATGACGCCCCTGAATGGACATGAAGCCATGCATGGCGATGTCTCGTCCGTGATGCTTGCTGAGCACCAGCACCAAGGCGGCGATGCCTTGGCCGCTCCAGCCCTGCTTCACGAGGGGGCAGACAACAGCGCAACCCTGCTGGCCGATGACCCGGGCGAGGCTCAAGCGGAACGCGTCTGGGGTGGCATCAGCACTGCCTCGGGCGATGCCTTGCCCGTGGAGCTCACCGCCATGCAGTTCGCTTTCATCTTCCATTACCCGGACAGCTCCATCACCAGCGGGGAGCTGCATGTGCCGGTGGGTCGTCCCGTGCAGCTGCGCATGGAAGCCCGTGATGTGATTCATGCCTTCTGGGTGCCCCAGTTCCGTCTGAAGCAGGACGTGATCCCCGGCCAGCCCACCGTGATGTCGTTCACCCCCACCCGCCCTGGCACCTACCCGATCGTCTGCGCCGAGCTCTGCGGCCCTTACCACGGCGGCATGCGCACCAACGTGGTGGTCCATGAACAGGAGGCCTTCGAGGCCTGGATTCACCAGAACGCCCCGGCGGCGCCCAGCACGGTGGCCCTGGCAGCGGCCCCGCCGACTGGCTGAGATCACGAAGTCTGATCAAGCTTTTTCAGACCCACCGGCCTCGGCTCCCGACTTTCGATTCCGCCACCCCTGTTTCCATGACCGTCGCCAGCCCCGAAAGCTTCCAGGGCAGCCTGCAACCCCAAGGGTGGCTGCGCTATTTCAGCTTCAGCCTGGATCACAAGGTGATCGGCCTTCAGTACCTCGTCACCGGTTTCATCTTCTATCTGATCGGGGGTGCTCTGGCTGGTGTGATCCGCACCGAGCTGGCCAGCCCCATCTCTGATTTCATCAGCCGGGATACCTACAACGAGGTGCTCACCCTGCATGGCACGGTGATGATCTTTCTCTGGATCGTGCCGGTAGTGAATGGCGGCTTCGGCAATTACCTGATTCCCTTCTATGTAGGTGCCAGGGATATGGCATTCCCCCGGCTCAATGCCGTGGCCTTCTGGATGATCCCTCCAGCTGGAATCCTTCTGATCAGCAGCTATTTCATCTCGGGTGCAGCTCAGTCCGGCTGGACCGCCTATCCGCCGCTGAGCATCACCACCCCTGCGGCGGGGCAGGTGGTCTGGATTCTGAGTGTGTTGCTCCTTGGGGGCAGTTCGATCTTCGGGGCGATCAACTTCATCGCCACTGTGCTGAAGCTGCGTCAGCCTGGCCTGAAATTGATGCAGCTACCGATGTATTGCTGGGCCATGCTGGGCACCAGCATTCTGGTGGTGCTTTCCACGCCTGTTCTCGCAGGCACTCTGATCCTGCTCAGCTTCGATATCGTCGCCCACACCGGCTTCTTCAATCCTGCCCTGGGCGGCAACGTAGTGGTGTATCAGCACCTGTTCTGGTTCTATTCCCACCCGGCTGTTTACATCATGGTGCTGCCGGCCTTCGGTCTGGTGAGTGAGATCCTGCCGATCCATGCGCGCAAGCCGCTGTTTGGTTACACCACGATGGTGTATTCGATCCTGGGGATTGTCTTTCTCGGGTTGATCGTCTGGGCGCACCACATGTTCACCAGCGGCACACCGCCCTGGATGCGGCTGTTCTTCACGATCGCCACCTCCTTCATCGCCGTGCCGACCGGCATCAAATTCTTCAACTGGCTGGCGACCCTGTGGGGCGGCAAGATTGCCCTGAACAGCGCCATGCTGTTCTCCTGCGCCTTCATCTTTCACTTCGTCTTTGGCGGCATCACTGGCGTTGCCCTGGCCCAGGTTCCGTTTGATATTCACGTCCACGACACGTATTTCGTGGTCGGACATTTTCATTACATTGTCTATGGCGGCACCGTTTTCGTGATCTTTGCGGCGATCTACCACTGGTACCCCAAGTTCACCGGCCGCATGCTCAACGAAGACCTGGGGCGGCTTCACTTCCTGCTCACGTTCGTTGGTTTCAATCTCTGCTTCCTTCCCCAGCACTGGCTTGGTCTCAATGGCATGCCCCGCCGTGTCGCCGAGTACGACCCCGCCTTCACCACGCTCAATCAGGCCAGCAGCGTTGGCGCCCTGCTGATGGCGGTCAGCACGTTGCCCCTGCTTTACAACGTGATCTGGAGTGCCTTCCGCGGCCCCGTGGCGGGAGACAACCCCTGGCGCGCCCTCACTCCCGAATGGCTCACATCCTCGCCGCCTCCGGTTGAGAACTGGGTAGGAGCGGCTCCGCTGGTGCATGAGCCCTACGCCTATGGCATCCCTGCCGACAAGATCGATCTCGACGTCACCAGTGGCAAGGATCTCTGGAGCGGCGGGCGGGGCTGAGAGACCCACGGGTCAGCTTCTGCTGAACAGCACCTTCTTCTGAACTGGCCCATGATGCTGGTGATCTGATCCACCACCGTTCCCCATTCCGCAGCCCCTGCTCCAATGACCAGCCTCGCCTCCTCCTCCACCGTCGTCAGTGCCACGAGCCTGGCTCCTCCTGCTGATGCGGTGGAGCATGGTCATGGGGATTTCCGCATGTTCGGGCTGCTGCTGTTCCTGGTGGCGGACGGCATGACCTTTGCGGGATTTTTCGCTGCTTACCTCACCTTCCGTGCGGTGAATCCGCTCCCACCGGGATCGAACTACGAACTGGAACTGCTGCTGCCCAGTCTCAACACCGTTCTGCTGGTGGTGAGCAGTTTCACGTTCCATCGCGGTGGCAAGCAGCTGCTGGCCGGAAACCGCAGCGGCTGCCGCCCCTGGCTGCTGCTCACGGCAGCCCTCGGCAGTGCCTTCCTGGCCGGCCAGATGGTGGAGTACTTCTCCCTGCCCTTCGGGCTCACCGAGAACCTCTTCGCCAGCACCTTTTACGCGCTGACCGGTTTCCATGGCCTGCACGTGACCCTGGGAGTGATCTGCATTCTTGTGGTCTGGTTCCAGACCCGCGATCGGGGTCGGGTGAGCACCAGCGAACCCTTTGGGCTCGAAGCAGCAGAGCTCTACTGGCACTTCGTCGATGTGATCTGGCTGGTGCTCTTCGGTCTGCTCTACGTGCTCTGAGCCTCACCTGCGCTTGCTGGTAGGGCACCCGTCTGGGCACAATCGGCGCAGGCCGAAGCCCTCCAGTCCGTACCAAGCCCGCCCCGATGTCCTACAGGAACGGAACTACCTCGGCCCGCACAACGGACGCACGACCCGCCCAGAGCCAGGACATGCTCAAGGGAAAGGAACTGCTGGAGCGAGCTCGCTCGTTGAGCAACCGTCCGGAAGAGCAGATCGCCCGTGCCTGCGGCTACGTGGGGCCCAGTGGCCGGGTCCTGAAGAAAAGTTTTTATCGCGCCCTGGTTGAAGCCAAGGGTTATCGCCTGCCGGAAACGCCAGGTGGCGGCGGTGGTGCTGGCGGTGGCAGCAAGGGACGCCAGGCCGAATTCCGCACCCGGGTGCATGGCAACGGAAATCTTCTGATCGGCCAGGCTTACACCCGACGCCTCGGCCTGGTGCCCGGCCAGGAATTCCGCATCCAGCTCCATGCCGAAACCGGATCGATCTGGCTCGTCGCCCTTGATGGCAGTGAGGACCAGGCTGATCAGTCGCAGGAGAAATCCGATCAGACCCATGACCCTGATCAGGCCCAGGACGAGTCCTGATCCCGTCCTCAGCCGCCGACGTCAGAGCCTGCTTCGCCGTCGTGGAAGCTGGCGCTGAAGGTGATCAGATCGAGGCCGCTGAACAGGAAACTCACGCCCACGAGCACCCCAAGCACCCAGCTCAGGTTCCAGAACTTCATCGTGAGGATCAGCAACCCCAGCACCAGGGTCACCACGCCGTTCACCAGCCCCCAGCCCCAGCCCATCAGGCGCTGATGGGCCAGGGAGGCCACGATGCCCACGGCCCCCTCCACCAGGAACACCAGACCCACCGCCAGGGCCAGGGACGCCACAGGGGCAGCCGCACGCTCGGGGCCTGCTCCCATCTGATGGAGCATCCAGAAGCCCGTCACCACGAACAGGGTGGAGACCAGCAGGCGGGAGAAGGTGAGCCAGCGGCGCAGTTGGCGCGCCCGCAACAGGTTGGTGATCCAGCCGACCAGCCCGCCCACCAGAAAGGCCACCGCCACCATGGCGGTCACCCAGATCGAGGCCACAACCGGAAAGAACAGGGCCAGCAGCCCCAGCACCAGCATCAGGATGCCTTCGGCCAGCGCAAAGCTGCGCAGGCCGCGGTCGACGGAGAGCAGGGGGTCAACGACCGCCATCGGCGAAGAGTCAGAAGAGATTCCCGGACCTTAGACAGGGCCTCTGTCCCCGGCTCCTAGCCCCAGCCATGCTCCGCCAACCAGCTGGCGCTGAGATCCTGCGCCGGCGCTGCAGCGGCTGGTCTGCCCCCCTCCAGCAGGAGCCGCTCGGTGTACTTGGCCAGCAGATCCGCCTCCAGGTTGACCCGGTCGCCGAGCCGCCGCTCCGCCAGGGTGGTGGAGGCCCAGGTGTGAGGGATCACGGCGATCCAGAAGCGGTCACCGCCGGGATCGCAGCCCGCCACCGTGAGGCTGATGCCATCAACGGCCACGCTGGCCTTCTCACAGATATAGCGGCCGTAGGCCGGGTCGTCCCAGGCCAGTTCCAGGCGCCAGGAGGCGGGTTCGCGGCTGATGCCCCGCACCCGCCCACCGCCATCGACATGACCGCTGACCAGGTGGCCGCCGAGGCGATCGGCCAGGCGCAGGGCCGGTTCGAGGTTGACGTGGGCCTGTTGGTCGGCCTTGGCGGCCAGGCCGGTTCGTGCCAGGGTCTCCGCACTGACATCGGCGCGGAATCCATCGGCGAACAGTTCGGCCGCGGTCAGGCACACCCCATCCACGGCGATGCTGTCGCCGAGGGCCACCGACCCCAGCGGCGCGCCGGCCTGCATCAGCCAGCTCACCTGCACTCCCTGGGGGCAGCGCTGCAGCCGACCCACGGCCTGGACCAGTCCGGTGAACATCGCCGCTCCGGTTCTGCTGGCCATAATCACCCAGGCAGAGGATCCTCCCAGGAGAAGCATCCGCATGGTGGAGATGCGCATCGCCGGGATCGCCCTGGATGCGGCCAGTCGGAGCCCGATCGTGCTGTTGCGCGATCCCTCCGGCCGCCGCCAGGTGCCGATCTGGATCGATCAGGCCCAGGCCCAGAACATCATGGCGGGCCTCAACCAGCAGCGTCCTCCCCGTCCGCTCAGCCACGACCTGATGGCCAACCTGATGGCGGTGGCTGGCCTCAGCCTGGAGCGGGTGATCATCCACACCATCGAAGACAACACCTTCCGGGCCGTGCTCAAGCTGCAGGACAGCGAGGGCGAGGCCAGCGAGCTCGATGCCCGTCCGAGCGACGCCATCGCCCTGGCCCTGCGCACCGGCAGCGGCATCTGGATGCTGGAGGAAGTGGTGGCCGACGCCTCGATTCCGGTCGATGCCGAAGCCGACGCCGAAGACCAGGAGGACTTCCGCCGCTTCCTGGAAACCACCAGCCCGGCCGAACTGGTGCGGCAGCGCCGCCGCGCCCAGCCCGACCTCCCCAATGGCCAACAGCTTGGGGAGGGTGGAGGGTCGAACGATGACGACACCACAGATCCCGGCGGATCCGGTGCCCCCTCTGCCGGCTGACACCGCTGACCGGTCCCTGGAGTCCGGTGGAAGCAGCCTGCGGCCCTTCGGGCGGGCGCGGCCGGTGTCGCCCTTCACCCTGGGCACGATGCGGGCCCTGGACAGCCCTACCCAGATGGAGACGGTGCTGCTGGCGGCCGTGGCGGCCGGTATCAATCACATCGAAACCGCCCCGGCCTACGGGCCGGCGGAAACCTTCCTGGGCCAGGCCCTGGCCGCCCTGGAACGACGTGATCGCCAGGCTCGCGCCCACCTGGTGCTCACCAGCAAGCTGCTGCCCGGCCCCGACCTGTCGACGGCCCAGGCCCAGCTGCGCGCCTGCCTGAAGCGGCTCGGGGTCGCCCGGCTCGACAACCTGGCCGTGCATGGCCTCAACACCGCCGACCATCTGGCCTGGGCCCTGAACGGGCCTGGGGCCGAGCTGCTCGCCTGGGCCGAGGGGGAAGGGCTGGCGGTCCAGGTGGGCTTCTCCAGCCACGGCAGCAACGATCTGATCGCCGCGGCCCTGGAGTCAGGCCGTTTCGGCTTCTGCTGCCTGCATCTGCACCTGTTCGATCCGCAGCGGTTGCCGCTGGCCCGCGCCGCCCTGGAGGCCGGGCTGGGTGTGCTGGCGATCTCCCCAGCCGACAAGGGCGGCCGCCTCTACGACCCGCCGCCCGAACTGCTGGCCGATTGCGCGCCGTTCCAACCGCTCGAACTGGCCTATCGCGTCCTGCTTGAGCAGGGGATCTCCACCCTGAGCCTGGGGGCCTCCCAGCCCGGGGATCTGGTCTGGGCCCGCCGCCTGACGGCCGCCGCAGGCCCGCGAGGCCAGCTCAGCCCAGACGAGGCCGAGCCAGGGCCCGAACCAGCGCCAGATCCAGGTCCAGGTTCAGGTTCCGTTTCAGGGCCCACTCCGGTCGATCTGGCTGTGGAGCGGCTGCGGGCTTCAGCGGCCCAGCGGCTGGGCGAGGAGCGGTGCGGCCAGTGCCGGGCCTGTCTGCCCTGCCCCAGCGCCGTGCCGATCCCGGAACTGCTGCGGCTGCGCAACCTGGCGGTGGGGCACGGCATGGTCGCCCATGCCAGCGAGCGCTACAACCTGATCGGCCGGGCCGGCCACTGGTGGGAAACCCTCAACGCCGAGGCCTGCCGCCAGTGCGGCGCCTGCCTGCCGCGCTGCCCCCACGGCCTGCCGATTCCCGATCTGCTGGCGGATACCCATCGCCGCCTGGCGGCGGCACCGCGGCGACGCCTCTGGGGTTGAAGATCCCCTGAGTCCGGGTACAGCATCAGGCTGCTGCCTCGCAGGGTTGCGCAGGGTTGCTTTGAAGGGCTTCAGGGGCTTCCTCTGTCCGGGGCCGCCCGACTTAGGGGGCTGACGCGTCCCAGAGGTTCTGCAGCATCAGCCTCTGGCGGACATCCAGGGGCGGCAAGGACCAGCAGCGGCGCAGCAGCTCCGGCGGAGGCAAAAGCAGCTCAGCGGTCGGGCGCGGCAGCTTGGCCAGCAGGGGCTCCAGGGCCGCTCGGGGCAGCGGCGGCACCCAGCCGGCGATGAGCAGGCTCTGCAGCAGGGGCTGCTCGAGAATCGCCGCCAGCCATTCCAGTGGCGGCGCCACCGGATGGCCGGCGGGGCGCAGCAGCAGGTTCCAGGCCAGGGGCGCTCCGCTGGCCGGCAGCAGGATCCGCAGCCGTGGATCGCGGCGCAGCAGGGGAATCAGCCGCTGGGCGGGCAGCACCGCCGCCTCGGCCTCCCCAGCCAGCAGCAGGTTGAGGCCGTCGCGGTCGTCGTGGGCGAGAGCCTGACGACGCAGCTCCCGCAGGCGATCCAGATCCACGGCGATGGCCTCCGGCCCGCCTGCCGCCAGTTGCATCACCAGCCGCGGGCTGGAGGGGAGCACCAGCTTGCCCCGCAGGCTGGGATCGAACAGCAGCGACCAGCCCTCGCGGCTGCGGGCCGCCAGATCGGGCCGGCTGCGCAGCACCAGCACCCAGGGGGTGAAGGCCCAGGGATAGGCCAGGGCCGGTGCCCCTTTCGCCTGGAACAGGCGACTCACGAGGGCCGCTTCCGGTGTGAGCCGGGCCAGCAGGGCTGGAGCCGCCAGGGGCTGCCAGCGGGAGGGGGGCAGGCTGGTGGCCCAGCCATCGGTCAGCTGCACCAGGGCCGCCTTGGAAAGGGCGGCGAGCACGGCGGCGGGATCCTCCAGAAGATGCGAGCGCCAGGGGGCCTGCAGGTGTTTCAACCAGGCGGCGGGCAGCTCGCCGCGGCCGGACAGGAGCAGCGGTCCATCACCCCGCTGGCAGGAGGCCAGCAGCGGTGCCAGAAGCGAGACCGCTGCCAGGGTGCGGGCCCCCCGGCCGGCTCCCTGAAGCACCTGGCGCCGGCTCCAGCCGGAGGCCGACGAGGAAGCCCGTGCAGCCGGGGTTGGTTCTGCTGCGTTGCCCATTCCGGCGACCCTAGAGGCGCCCCTCCTCCAGAAGAAGGCCACAGGCCTGGTCGCAGGCGGCCGCCAGATCCTCCAGATGGCCGCCGCTCAGCGACCAGAGCATGGCCAGGCCGCCGGCCCCCACCCCTTCCTTGACGTAGCCGTGCTCGTAGTCCTGCAGGGCGCGCTGGTGGCAATTGTGGAACCGCAGCTCTGAGGCGAAGGCCAGGGGTTGCACCTGCCACCGCGCCCCGATGCGGTTCAGAAGCTCCTGCAGATCGCTGTCTGCCTCCGCTGCCACCCAGGCGGTGGTGCCCAGAGCCACCCGGCCCACCAGGCGGCTGCGCTGATCGGCCGGTGTGAGCGCCAGGGCGATGGCCAGCACTGCCGCCATCTGGCTGCCTCCGGCCAGCAGCACCGGAGGATGGGCTGGATGGGATGGGGATACCTCGCCCAGGCCCTGCCCCACCTGCCCCACGTCCTCCAGCTGCCCCAGCAGCAGGCCCGCCGCCAGCGGCTGCATTGGATCCCCCACCGCAGCCAGAACGCTCACCGGATCGCTCGGCCCTTGCCCCAGTCCGGCTCGGGACAGTCCCTGGGCGACCAGATGTGTCTTGAGCGCATGGGCAGGCTGGTGCAGGCTGCCGCTCACCAGGCCTTCAGCGGCCACCCCCAGCCCCGTCAGCACCGCCTGGGCCGTGGTGGTGCCGCCAGGCACGCATTCGGCGATCACCAGTGGCCGGCTCCCCAGCCGTCGGCCCCAGCTCCGGCCCAGCTCCAGCAGCTGCTCCACGCGCCGCCGCTCCATGGCGCGGCCGCTGCTC
>NZ_JAYGIC010000049.1:0-37159 GCF_034931105.1 Synechococcus sp. CCY9201
TATAAGGGCAGGCCCTGCTCGCGGGGGCGGCCGTGCAGGGTGAGCAGCTGGGCGCCGCCCTGCTCGAGCTGGCGGAACAAGGCCACGGGCTCGGCGTCGCTGCCGCACCAGCCAAGCCGCGTCTTCACGGTCACGGGGATGCTCACGGCCCGGGCCACCGTGTCCACGATGCGGGCCGCCAGATCGGGTTCACGGATCAGGCCACTGCCGCCCCCCTTGCGGGCGATCTTCTTGACCGGGCAGCCCATGTTGATGTCAATCAGGAAGGCGCCGGCGGCCTCGGCCCGCCGGGCTGCGTCGGCCATGGCGGCGGGCCGGTGATCGAAGAGCTGCACCCCGATCGGCCCGCTCTCCTCGGCCAGGTCCTCCACCTTGCAGCGGCCATGGCCCAGCTCGAGGCTGGTGGCGTTCACCATCTCGGTGAACAGGAGCGCATCGGCGCACCAGCGCCGCACCAGGCCGCGGAAGATCCGGTCGCTCACCCCCGCCAGCGGCGACTGCAGCACCCGGCAGCGCAGGCTGCGCGGACTGCCGTGGCCGGGCAGCGCCAGGGGGCCGCGCAGGGGGGAGGGGGCGGTGATCATGGTGATCCGATTGTGATGCTTCAGGCCGATGGCTCCCGATCAGGCCGCCACCACACCCGTCCCCTACCCCCTCAGCCGGGCGCTGCTGGAGGCGGTGCTGGCTGATCGGCTCAGCGACCGCTTCGTGTGTGAACTGATCTGGCCGCGCCTGGGGTATGCGCCCGATGGCTCCGGCACCTGGAGCGCGGGCCCGGCTGCAAGCGATGCCTGGCGGGAGTCATTCCCGATCGAGCCCCAGTTCATCGCCCAGCGGCCGCCCGCGGTGGCACTCACCCGCTCGATTGCCAAGGAGCACAAACAGCTGCTGAAGGAGCAGCTGGGCTTTGCGGGTTATCGCATCGGCGAGCTCTACCCGCGCCGCACCCGCCGGGCGACCGCCGTGAACTGGCTGCTGGCCCATCTGGCCGAGCGCGGCGAGCCCCTGCCCGAGACCGGTCCGATGCCTGAGCTGCTGCCGGCGCCGGCTGATCCGGTGGCCGGCCATCCGGGTGATCTGCCAGTGAGATGAGCTTCCAGCTTCAGGGCTGGAGCGCGGTGATCTGCGTTTGCTGATTGAGGAGCATCACTTTGATCTTGCCACCGTCGCGGGGGAGTTGATCAAAGTTGAGACTGCGCAGGTCTGGATTGTTGTCAATGTGGTGAGGTTGGTCGGTGCTGAGCGGCTGAACAGCAACGCGCGAATCAAGCGTGAAGTGGAGAGAAAATCGCCTGGCAAGCCATGCATTCCTCCACCGCTGCTCACCGGCGGCATCAGGAGGCCGTTGACGTTCATCTCAGCTGGTGGAGATGCACGGAGATTGGCGTCATTCCCTGCCGTGGCGAGATGATAAGCAACAGGTGGATTGTTGGTGTACTCCCCGGTTGGGTTGTCCGTCATGACGGGTTCGTTGTCCCTTGATGCATCCCACCGAGAGGCTTTGACCTGTGCTGTCGTGCAGGGTCATGGATCTCGGCAGAGGGCCGCCAGGACGGCGGGATTGTGTTCAGCCTTGTCGCCCTTGCCGACTTGTAACAAGGTGACATCCGGGATTGCCCTGATGACACGCCATCGACATGCTTGGCCGATAGCCGAATGCTCAGGATGAACGGCGCCCAGGTTCTGGTGAAGCTGCTGGAGCAGCATGGGGTCACGCATGTCTTCGGGATTCCGGGTGCCAAGGTCGACAGTGTGTTTGAGGCCCTGCTCGATTCCTCGATCGAGCTGGTGCTCTGTCGGCACGAGCAGAACGCCGCCTTCATGGCCCAGGCGATGGGCCGGATCACGGGCACGGTGGGCGTCTGCCTGGCCACCTCCGGGCCTGGGGTCACCAATCTGGTGACCGGACTCGCGACCGCCACCTCCGAAGGGGATCCGGTGCTGGCCATCGGCGGGGAGGTGCCGCTCGACGATCGCTTCAAGCACACGCACCAGGCCCTCGACGGGGTGGATGTGATGCGACCGGTCACGAAATATGCCCAGTCGGCCCTCAACATTCACAGCCTGCCGGAGGTGTTCGCCAATGGCGTGCGGGCGGCCGAAAGCGGCCGGCCGGGGGCGGCGTTTCTGGGCCTGCCCAAGGATGTGGGCCTCGCCGAGTATCCGGGCGAGCTCTCCACCGGCTGGGCCCGGCCGATCCGCCAGGGGCCAGCGGCTTCAACGGAGATCCACCGGGCCGCTGAGCTGATCAATGCCAGCCGCAAGCCCCTGCTGCTGCTGGGCATGCAGGCCTCGCAGCCCTCGATGGCCGATGCCCTGCAGCGCTTTGTGCGCGGCAGCGGCCTGCCCTACTGCGCCACCTTCCAGGGGGCCGGCGCCTGGGTGGCACCGGAGCAGTTCGCCGGCCGGGTGGGTCTGTTCCGCAACCAACCGGCGGATCACCTGCTCGATGGCGCCGACTGTGTGATCACGGTGGGCTTCGATGCGGTCGAGTTCGACCCCAGCCTCTGGAACACGGGCGCATCGCGCCCGCTGGTGGTGGTCGATGCCCTGGCCCCCGATCAGGATCAGGCCTTCCTGCCCGCTGCCGAGCTGATCGGCGACATCGGTGCCAGCCTCGCGGCCCTGGCGCCGTTGCTGCAGGTGCAGGTGGATGAAAGGTTCCGCCGCTGCGGCGACCGTGCTGCCGCCGAGCTGCAGGCCACGGCCGACGAGGGCGCCCAGCTCTCCGGCACCCCCCTGCATCCGCTGCGGGTGATCCACGAGCTGCGTCAGGTGGTGACATCTGACACCACCCTGGCGCTGGATGTGGGCTCTCACTACATCTGGATGAACCGCTATTTCCCGTCCGGCCATGCCCGCCAGGTACTGGTGAGCAACGGCCAGCAGACCCTCGGGGTGGCGGTGCCCTGGGCGATGGCCACCAACCTCTGCCGGCCTGGTCAGCCGGTGATCTCGGTGTCGGGCGATGGCGGCTTTCTGTTCACGGCCACGGAGCTCGAAACGGCCACCCGCATCGGCAGCCGCTTCGTGCACCTGATCTGGAACAGCTGCAGCTACAACATGGTGGCCTTCCAGGAACAGGCCCACTACGGCCGGACCGCCGGTGTGCAACTCGGTCACTACAACGTCGAGGCCTTTGCCGAGGCCTTCGGCTGCAAGGGCTATCGCATCACCGACGCCGACCAGCTGGGCCCGGTGCTGCGGGAAGCGCTGCAGCAGAGCGTGCCGGTGCTGATCGACATTCCGATCGATTACTCCCAGAACCTGAAGCTGATGCAGGACGTGCATCAGGATTTCATCCACTGAGGGGACCGCATCGATGACCTGCCGCCCCGACTCCAGCCATCACCTCAACGTTCACCTCGGCGATGGTCTTTACGCCGCGCTGCAGGAGCGCTGCCGCCGCACCGGTGAAAGCGCCAGCCATGTGATCCGCCAGGCCCTGGCCGATGCGCTGGATCTCGAGCACCACACCATCTATCAGGTGTCCACCTCCGGTGCCCTGGTGCAGGGGGTCTATCAAGGATGCGTGCGGGTGGCTGAGGTGCTGCAGCACGGCGATTTCGGCCTGGGCACCTTCGATGGCCTCGATGGCGAGGGGATCCTGCTGGATGGCACCTGTTGGCAGGCCTGCGGCGATGGCACGGTGCGGCAGGCCCCGGCCGATGCCCTCGCCCCGTTCTGGGTGGCGACCCGCTTTTCAGCCGATCACCGCGAGGTTCTGAAGCATGTGGCCAGCTGGGGCGATCTCACCGCACGGCTCGACGGACTGCGGGACAACGCCAACCTGTTTGTGGCGATCAGTCTCCGTGGGGTGTTCGAGCGGATCCGCTACCGCGTGGCCTGCAAGGCCGAGGCCGGCGTGGATCTCGTGAGCGCCACCAGCGCCCAGGCCACGTTTGAGCTGAAGACCGTGGCCGGCACCCTGGTGGGCTTCTGGACGCCCAGCTTTGCCCGCACGATCAATGTGCCGGGCTACCACCTGCACCTGCTCAGCGACGACCACCGCCATGCGGGTCATGTGCTGGAGCTGCAGAGCCATGAGCTGAGCCTGGAGCTCCATCGCGAGAACCATCTGCAGCTGGTGCTGCCCGAAACCCCCGCGTTCCTGAACGCCGACCTCAGTGGTGATCCAGCAGCGGCCCTGGCCAGGGCCGAGGGGGATCACCGTTGAGCCAGGCATGGCCGTCGTTGTGTTGTGCTCCCTCACCGTCTTGATGGCGTCCACGATGGGATCCGG
This sequence comes from Synechococcus sp. CCY9201, assembly GCF_034931105.1. NCBI lineage: Bacteria > Bacillati > Cyanobacteriota > Cyanophyceae > Synechococcales > Synechococcaceae > Synechococcus > Synechococcus sp. CCY9201. The sequence goes on from NZ_JAYGIC010000049.1 coordinate 4,244, forward strand.
TGACCTCAGCACCGTGCTGCCATCGGTGAGGACAGGCGCCTGGGCGATGAACAGATCTCTCGGTGCGATGACTTGCGCACAGGCTCCGGTTAGCCATGGGCCAGACAACCGGGCTTCATGACCAGCACCCCCGCCGACCTGATCTTCCACGGCGGCCCCATCCTGACGATGGAGGCCTCCCAGCCCCGGGCTGAAGCGATCGCCATCGCAGACGGGAAGATCGTGGCGGTGGGAGCCAAGGATGCGGTACTGGGCCATGCCGGGCCCGCCACGCGCCAGATCGATCTGGCGGGCCGCACCCTGCTGCCGGGCTTCATCGACGCCCACGGCCACTTCGCCAATGCCCTGCAGGTGGTGGGCTGGGCCAACATTCAGCGGCCGCCGGCCGGGCCCGTCACCAGCATCGCCAGCCTGCAGCAGGTGCTGCGCGAGCACGTGGCGCGCCGTCCCGTGGGCAAGGGCGAGTGGGTGATCGCCTACGGCTACGACGTCGACGGTCTCTCCGACGGGCGCGCCCTCGACAAGGCCGATCTGGATGCGGTGTTTCCGGAGAACCCGGTGATGGTGCTCCACAACTCCAACCACGGCGCCGTGCTCAACAGCTGTGCCCTGGCCCTGGCGGGCTACGACGCCAGCACCCCCGATCCGGCCGGTGGGGTGATCGTGCGCCGGCCCGGCAGCACCGAGCCGGCTGGGCTGGTGATGGAGACGGCGTTCATTCCGCTGTTCGTGCACATGCCGCAGCCCTCGGACGACGAACGGCTGGCCCAGTTCGAGGCGGCCCAGCGGCTGTACACGTCCAAGGGCATCGCCACCGTGCAGGACGGCGCCACGGTGGCCGGCGATCTGGACCTGTTTCAGCGGGCCGCCCGTGAAGGGCACCTCTGCATCGATCTGGTGCTGCTGCCGCTGGTGCTCGAGGTGCCCGGGATGCTGCGCGAGCGCTTCCCGGAGTTTCAGGGCCAACCGCTCGAGCTGCCCCAGCCGGCGCGCGATGTCTTCGGCCCATACCGCGGTCGCCTCAAGTTCCAGGGCATCAAGCTGCTGCTCGATGGCTCACCCCAGGGCAAGACCGCCTTCTGGGGCGAGCCGCTGCTCACCCCCGGTCCCAACGGCGAGGCCCACTGGCGCGGTCAGCCGGTGTGCCCGCCCGAGCAACTGTTTGAGGCGGTGGCGCGGCTTGCGGGCCAGGGCATCCAGCTGTTTGCCCACTGCAACGGCGATGCCGCGATTGATCTGATGATCGAGGCTTGCCGAAGGGCCGGTCTCAAGCCTGAGCAGGACCACCGCACGGTGATCATTCACTCCCAGTTCATGGCGCCGGGGCAGCTGGAGCAGTACGTGGAGCTGGGGCTGCATCCCAGCTTCTTCACGGTGCATGCCTTCTTCTTCGGCGACACGCACCTCGCCAACCTGGGGCCCGAGCGGGCCGGCCGCATGAGCCCGATGGCCAGCGCCATGGCCCTGGGGCTGCACTGCTCCAACCACAACGATTTTTCGGTGACGCCGATCGAGCCGATGCGGATGGTGGAAACGGCCATGACCCGCCGCACGCGAACGGGCGTGGTGCTGGGGGAATCGGAGCGGGTAGGCGCAGAAGCGGCCCTGCGGGCCCTCACGATCGAGGCCGCCTGGCAGATCCGCGAAGAGGACAGCAAGGGCAGCCTGGCTCCGGGCAAGCGGGCCGACCTGGTGATCCTCGACGGCGATCCCACCGCCACCGTGCCGGAGCAGCTCAATGACATCGGTGTGGTGGCCACGATCAAGGACGGCGCCTGCGTGCATGGCTCCTGGGAGGGAGCCCAGCCATGAGCCCCGTCCCCACAGGAGGTTCGCCGCTGGCGCGGTTGAGCGGGGTGCCGGCCACCGTGGTGGGGGGCTACCTGGGGTCGGGCAAGACCACCTTGATCAACGGCTGGCTGCAGGCCGGCGCCTGCCAGGGCTGGGCCCTGCTGGTCAACGACCTGGGCAGTATCAACGTGGATGCCGAGCGGCTGCGCCAGGGCGATGGCCGGGTGCTGGAGCTGGGCGGCGGCTGCGTCTGCTGCACCCTGCGCGATGGCCTGGGGGCGGCCCTTGTGGAGCTGGCCCGGCGCGAGCTGCCCCCGGCCCATGTGCTGATCGAGACCAGCGGCATGGCCCTGCCCGAGCGGGTGGCCAGCCAGCTGCAGCTCCACGGCCTGGCCCTGGCGCGGGTGCTGCTGGTGGTGGATCTCGAGCGCATCGAAGCGCTCTGGCACGACCGCTGGGTGGGCGAGCTGGTGCAGCAGCAGTTCGATGGCGTCGATCTGCTGCAGTTCAGCAAGGGTGATCTGCTGCCCCCAGGCGAGGCCGAGCGCCGTCAGCAGTGGCTGCGCCAGCAGCTCGAGAGCCGCGCGCAGCATCCCGCCCCGCCGTTCCACAGCGAACGGCAGCTGGTGCGCAGTGATGCCTGGCTGCAGCTCGAGCCGCTGGAGCGCAGCCAGGTGCTGGCCTGGGCCGCCCAGCTGAGCCCCGAGCTGCTCCGCGCCAAGGGGGAGGTCTGGCTCACCGATGCCCCCGATGGCCCGGTGCGCTTCGATCGCGCCGGCGATCGGTTGACCCTGGCCACCGCGCCCAGCCGTCCCTGGAGCCACCCGCTGCAGCGGCGCGGTCACCTGGTGGCGATCAGCCGCGCCGACGCGGCGGCTCCCCGCTGGCCCTCCACCTTCTTGCAGGCAACTCCTGATCCCTCTTCCCCTTTGATCCCCGCATGAGCGACAAATCCGCAAGCGCCCTGGCGGTGCCCTTTCTGGGAGTTCTGGCCAGCCTGCAGCTGATCGATCCCACGGTGGCCAACACGGCCCTGGTGAAGGCGGGGGCGGCCTTGCACATGCAGGGCGCCACCCTGGCCCTGGCGGCCAGCATCTCCACCCTCGCCCAGGCCGCCACCGTGCTGCTGATGGGCTTTCTGGGCGATCGCCTGGGCCGTCGCAAGGTGCTGATGGGCAGCTTGCTGCTCTCGATCGCCGGGGATGGCATCGCCCTGGTGGCCCCCAGCGCGGCCCTGTTTCTGCTGGGGCGCGCCCTGGTGGGCATCGGCGTGGGCGCCGTACTCGCCCTCACCTTTGCCTCGGTCCGCTGCGTGAGCCGGCCCGACCAGCTGGGCAAGGCCCTGGGGATGTGGAACCTTCTGATCATTGCGGGCTTCATCGGCGGCTCGCTGCTGGGCGGTGTGCTGGCCGATAGCAGCTGGCGCCTGGCCCTGGGCCTGGTGCCCCTGATCGCGCTGCTATGCCTGCCGCTGGTGCCGCTGCTGCTGCCCGAAATGCCCGCCAACGCGGCCCTGCGGGCCGACTGGCCGGGCCTGGTCAGCATCGCTCTGGCGATGGTGCTGTTTCTCAGTGGGGTCAGCCATGCGGTCAGCGGGTTCACGGCGCCCCAGTTCCTCCTCCCGACCCTGGGCGGTGTGGCGGTGTTCGGCGTGCACGTGTGGATCGAGCGCCGCCGCCAGGAGCCGATCTTTCCGGTGGGGCTCTACGGCCGCGGCTGCTTTGCCGCCGCCATCGTGAGCGGGATCGCCTGGAACTTCGCTCAGGCGGTGGTGCAGCTGCAGACCAGCAACTTCTGGCAGACGGTGCAGCGCTACAGCACCAGCCAGGTGGCTCTGGCTCAGCTGCCGCTGTTGATCTGCTTTGCCGCCGGCGGTGTGGTGGCGGGCCGGCTGATGGCGCCGGGGCGTCGCACCACCCAGCTGATGGCGGGCGGCATCCTCGTTCTCGTGCTGGGGCTTGTGTTGCTGGCGGGGGTGCGTGCGGATACGCCCTACGCCTCGTTCATCCTGCCCTTGCTGCTGGTGGGTACGGGTCTGGCCTTCCTGTCGGTGCCCCAGTCGGCCCTGTTCGTACAGGAGGCGCCGCAGCGCTATTTCGGATCGGTGACCGCCTTTCGCACCACCACCGGTCAGCTGGGTTTTGCTCTGGGCTTTGCCGCCAGCGGGGCCCTGGTCAATGGCTTTGGCTTTGCCAGCCTGCGGGACCGCCTGCTCCAGCTGGGCGCCAGGCCGGAGCAGATCCCCGCGCTGGAGGCCAAGGTGCGTGCAGCCCTGAGCAGCGGCGTGCTCACCCACAGCCATGGGGCCCCGTCGAAGGCCATCGAGGTGATCACCAGCTCCTACGCCAGCGGCCTGGCGGGCACGATGCTCGTGGTGGCGCTGCTGGTCGCGTTGTTGGGGGCGATCAGCCTGCTGCTCCTGGTGATCGGCAACCAACAGCGGCAGCTGGAGACCTGAAGGCTGAGCGCGGTGCGGGTTCAGGGGCGGATCGTCACCGGCGTGCCGAGGGGGGTGTGCTCGAACAGCCAGCGGGCGTGGGGGCTGGGCACGCGCACGCAGCCGTGGCTGCGCGGCACCCCGAAGCGCTGACCGGCGGCCTCCTGCCAGGGGGCACCGTGCAGGCAGATCACCTGATCCGGTGTGACACAGAGGGCCCACGGCACATTCGGCGCCACGAAGCTGCTGCCGCGCATGGTGACGCTGCGGTGCTTGCCGTAGACCTTCCCCTCACCGGTGGGGGTCGGACTCGACGCCAGCCCGGTGCTGACCGGCACGGTGCGCAGCAGCGTGTCTGCCGCGCCGTAGGCGTAGAGCTTCTGGTCGGAGAGGTCGACCACGATCGCGGCAATCAGCTCCACCATGGGGCGTCTCCGACGGAAGGCGGAGGGCAGAGAGGGTTACTTCCTCCCTAGCCAGATCAGCCAGGCGCGCGGCCGCTCTGTAGTGTCAGGAAACGCAATGTCGTTGAGATAAGCCGCTTTGGCGCTACCCGTCGTCGCCATCATCGGGCGACCCAATGTGGGCAAGTCCACCCTCGTGAACCGCCTGTGCCGCAGCCGTGAGGCGATCGTGCACGACGAACCGGGCGTGACCCGCGATCGCACCTACCAGGAAGGCTTCTGGCGGGATCGCACCTTCCGTGTGGTCGATACCGGCGGCCTGGTATTCGACGACGACAGCGAATTCCTGCCGGAAATCCGCGAACAGGCCAACCTCGCCCTGGCGGAGGCCTCCGTTGCCGTGGTGATTGTCGACGGCAAGCAGGGGTCAACCGCTGCCGACCAGTCGATCGCCGAATGGCTCAGGGGTCAGAAGGTGCCGGTGCTGCTGGCGGTGAACAAGTGCGAATCGCCGGAAGCCGGTCTGTCGATGGCGGCGGAATTCTGGGGTCTGGGCCTGGGCGAGCCCTATCCGATCTCAGCGATCCACGGAGCCGGCACCGGCGATCTGCTTGATCGGGTGGTGGGTTTCCTGCCCCCCACCGAAGAGGTGGAAACGGAGGAACCGATCCAGCTGGCGATCATCGGCCGGCCCAATGTGGGCAAGTCGAGCCTGCTCAATGCCATCTGTGGCGAGAACCGGGCGATCGTCAGTCCGATCCGCGGCACCACCCGCGACACGATCGACACCACGATCGAACGGGAAGGCAAGGCCTGGAAAATCCTGGATACCGCAGGCATCCGCCGGCGCCGTTCGGTGAACTACGGCCCCGAGTTCTTCGGGATCAACCGCAGCTTCAAGGCGATCGAACGCTCGGATGTGTGTGTGCTGGTGATCGACGCCGAGGATGGGGTGACGGAACAGGATCAGCGCCTGGCGGGCCGGATCGAGGAGGACGGCCGCGCCTGTGTGGTGGTGGTCAACAAGTGGGATGCGATCGAGAAGGACAGCCACACCATGCCGGCGATGGAACGGGAGCTCCGGGCCAAGCTCTATTTCCTCGACTGGGCACCGATGCTGTTCACCTCCGCCCTCAGCGGCCAGCGGGTGGAAGCGATTTTTCCCCTGGCCCTGCTGGCCGTGGAACAGCACCGCCGCCGTGTCACCACCTCGGTGGTGAACGAGGTGCTGCAGGAGGCCCTCAGCTGGCGCACTCCCCCCACCAGCCGCGGCGGTCGCCAGGGGCGGCTCTATTACGGCACCCAGGTGGCCAGCCGTCCGCCCAGTTTCACCCTGTTCGTGAACGATCCCAAACTGTTCGGCGACACCTACCGCCGCTACGTGGAACGGCAGATCCGTGAAGGGCTGGGCTTCGAGGGCTCACCGATCCGCCTGTTCTGGCGCGGCAAGCAACAGCGCGATGCCGAGAAGGAGCTGGCGCGCCAGCAGAGCCGCAGCCGCTGAGTGGACTGGCTGCGGCAGATGCCGATCGGCCAGTACGTGGCCGACGACGACTCCCCGACGGAGAGAGGAACCGGCAGCTGGCTGAAGCGGCTGGATCCGCGCCTCAAGCTCGGCTGGACCGTGGCGTTCCTGGTGACGCCGATCCTGGCCGGCCCGATCTGGCGCCTGGGCCTGGTCGCCCTGTTACTGCTGATCACGGCGGTGTGCGGCCTTCCCTGGCGCCTGTGGCGCCGCAGCCTGCCGCTGCTGCTCGCCCTGGCTCTGTTCGTGGGGGTGCTGGCCTCTCTGCTGCCGGCCGGATCGGCTCCAGCGGCCCCCCTGCAGCGCCCTCCGGACGAAGTACGTCTCGAGCCGGGTCCACCGGGCAGTCCCGCCCCCAGCCGCTCCGGCCAGCGCTGGGAGCTGGTCCACTGGGGGCCGGTCCAGCTGGGCCCCCTTCCCCTGGGACCGCTGGTGATCAGCCGTCGCTCGGCCGAGCTGGGCCTCAACGGTGCCACCCTGCTGTTCACCCTGATCCACAGCGCCAACCTGCTGCTGCTCAGCACCAGCCCAGAGGCACTGGTCTGGGCGATCGGCTGGTTCCTCAAGCCCCTGGCCTCCCTGGGCTGGCCGGTGGACCGGCTCGGCTTCACCCTGCTGCTGTCGCTGCGCTTCCTGCCTCTGGTGCAGGAGGAGTTGCAGAACCTGCTGCGCTCAATCTCCACCCGGGCGGTGAACCTCAGGCAGCTCGGCTGGAAGGGAAGCCTGGCGCTGGTGCTGGCCGTGGGAGAGCGCCTGCTGGCCAATGTGCTGCTGCGGGCCGAACAGGGGGCCGAGGCCCTGCTGGCCCGGGGCGGCCACTGGCTGGCGCCTGACCGATTGCACCAGCCTCCGGCTTCGCTCGGCAGCGCCACCGTGGTCGGCGGAATCGCTCTGGTGGCCCTGCTGCTGCTGCGCTGGCAGGTCGGTGCTCTTTAATGGCGCCAGTCCAACGGACGACGTGAGCGCAGAGCGTTATCTCAACCACCCCACCTTCGGGATGCTCTACCGGGTCGCACCGACCGGTGAGAACTGCGATCTCTATGCGACCCTCTACGCCCAGAGAATCTTCTTTCTGGTGACGCTGCAGCCGCGTGGCGCCAACTTTGAGGTGATCCCGCTGATGGATGCCCGCCACTACGCCGAGCAGAATCTGGCCCGCTCCCGCCGGGAAGGCCCCGAAGTGCACGCCCGCTGGCGCCAGCTGTTCGATCAGACCTTCATCTGAAATCCCCTGGTCATGACAGCGGCAGGGTTGGCCGGACGACTCACGCAGATCCGCCAGCAGCTGCCCTCCTCCACCCAGCTGCTGGCCGTGAGCAAAGGCCAGCCCAGCGAGCAGATCCGGGCAGCGGTGGCCGCCGGCCAGCGCAGCTTCGGTGAAAGTCGGCTGCAGGAGGCCATCACCAAGCAGGAGGAGCTCGCCGATCTTTCAGGGCTGGCGCCGCCCCTCGACTGGCACTTCATCGGGCGCCTGCAGGCCAACAAGGCCCGTGGGGTGCTGCGCCGGTTCGGCACGATCCACTCGGTCGACAGCCTGGGCCTGGCCGAGCGCCTGGCCCGCATTGCCGGCGAGGAGGGCCTCAGCCCAGCGGTGTTCTTTCAGGTGAAGCTGCGGCCCGATCCGAGCAAGACCGGCTTCGAGCCGGAGGAGCTGCGGGAGGCCTGGCCGTGGCTGCAGCCCCTGGCTCCGCTGCGCCCGCTGGGGTTGATGACGATCGCTCCCCAGGGCCTGGAGGCCGCGGATCGGCAGGCCCTGTTCCAGGACTGCGCGAACCTGGCGGCAGACCTGAATCTGGGGCAACTCTCGATGGGGATGAGCGGCGACTGGCGGGAGGCTGTGGCCGCCGGAAGCACCTGGGTGAGGCTCGGCAGCACCCTGTTTGGGCACCGCCCCTGAGGGGAAGCGCTTGCAACCGTTCTCATGGGACGCTATTGAGGTGCCAAGCATCACAACAGAGGCCCCATCCGTGTCGTTGTTCTCCCGCCTGCGTGCCGTCGTTTCCGGTGATGACTATCTCGACGGCGAGTACGACGACGATCTCGACTATGACGCCGGCGACGTGAACGCCACGACAAGCACCAGCAGCAGCACCCGTTCCAGCAGCAGCACCAGCGCCTTGGCCCTGACCAGCGATTTCAACGCCGAGGATCCCTTCGGCGGGACCAATGTGATCGGCATGCCGGGCCTCTCCTCCTCGGCTGCGGAGGTCAGCCTGATGGAGCCCCGCAGCTTCGATGAGATGCCGCGCGCCATCCAGGCGCTGCGCGAGCGCAAGACCGTGATCCTCAACCTCACGATGATGGAGCCGGATCAGGCCCAGCGCGCCGTTGACTTCGTGGCCGGTGGCACCTTCGCCATCGACGGTCACCAGGAACGGGTCGGGGAGAGCATCTTCCTGTTCGCCCCGTCCTGCGTCACCGTCACCACCACCGGTGGGGAGGAGTCGTCGTCTCCGACGGTGGTGAGCAGCCGCGATCATGCCGCTGAGACGGAGGCCGCGCCCAGCCCCGCCTGGGGACGGCAGGATGTGGGTCTCTGATCCCACCCTCCGGCTTGAGCTCCGCTGAATCCCCCCACTTCGGCGTGGTCGGCCTGGGCCGCATGGCCCAGGCCTTGCTGTTTCCCCTGATCGAGAGTGGCCAGCTGGCCCCCGCCGACGTGCGGGCGGCCGTGGGCAGTGCGGCCTCAGCCGAGCGCCTCAGCCAAGGCCACGGACTGGCAGTGAGCACCGATCCCGCCGAGGCCTGGGCAGCGCCGGTGGTGTTGCTGGCCGTGAAGCCCCAGCAACTGCAGCAGGCGGCCACTGCAGCGGCCGGTGTGGCCGGCGCAGGCGGTGCAGCTGGGCAAGGCCTGCTGATCTCCGTGCTGGCGGGCGTGACCCTGGAGCGGCTGCAGCGCCTGTTTCCTCATCGGGTCTGCGTGCGTGCCGTTCCCAACACCCCCTGCCTGGTCCGCCAAGGTCTCACCGGCCTGGCCTGGGGTGGGGGATCTGGGGGCTCCACGCCGCAGCCCACGCCACAGCAACGCCAGCTGGTGCAGGACCTGTTCGAGCGGGTGGGCGATGTGATGGAGCTGCCCGAGAGCCAGCTCGATGCCTTCCTGGCGCTGACCTCCTCGGGGCCGGCCTTTGTGGCCCTGATCGCCGAGGCCATGGCCGATGGAGCCGTGGCTGCAGGCCTGCCGAGGGTGCTGGCCCATCACCTGGCACACCGCACCCTGGCCGGCACCGCAGCCCTGCTGCACGAGCAGGAGCTCCATCCGGGCCAGCTCAAGGACATGGTCAGCAGCCCGGGCGGCACCACCATCGCCGGGCTGCGGGAACTGGAGCGGGCCGGAGCCCGATCGGCCTTGATCGAGGCGGTTGTGGCCGCGGCCGAGCGCAGCCGGGCTCTGGCCTGAGCAGGCCTCAGGAGCTCCGGATGACTGGAGAAGCCCTCAGGAGCTGCGGATCACTGGAGAAGCCCTCAGGGGCGCGGTTGGCCCAGCCGTGGCTCCGTACCGGCCAGCAGGCGCCGGATGTTGCTGCGATGGCGCCAGACCACCAGCAGGGTGGTGATCACGGCGAGGGCGAGGTAGGGAAGCCGCAGGCCCATGCCGTTGCCCGCAAACCAGCCGAGCATCAACAGGGGCAGGGAGAGGGCCGCCACCACGCTGGAGAGGGAGACGATGCGGCTGATGGTCAGCACCGTCAGGAAGATCCCGAAGCAGGCCAGACCCACCGGCCAGGTCAGGCCGATCAGCATGCCCAGCCCGGTGGCCACGGCCTTGCCCCCTTTCCAACTCAGCCAGACCGGCCAGATGTGCCCGGCCAGGGCCGCCAGACCGGCCGCCACCACACCGCTGTCGATCAACCAGGCGCCGCTGCCGAGCGGTTCGCCCAGGGGCTCGAGCACGGCCCGTGCCAGCACCACGGCCGCGATGCCCTTGCCCACATCCAGCAGGAACACCGCCAGGGCCGGGCCCTTGCCCACCTCGCGCAACACGTTGGTGGCGCCGGTGGAGCCGGAGCCGTGCTGCCGCAGATCGATGCCGCGCAGCCAGCGACCGGCCAGATAGCCGAAGGGGAGGGACCCCAGCAGATATCCGGCCAGCAGCACGATCAGGGGGAGCAGCAGGGGCATGGGGCAGGACGCCGCAAACGACCGCTGCGAGCTTGCCGCAACGCAGGACCAGGACCCTTGAGCTCTGCTCAGTCGCAGCTCAGTGCGGCACAGCCCTAGTAGGTGAGCTCGTCATCAACCAGTTCACCGGGACCGGCCGCGAAGGCGAGCCAGAGGGGGAACTGCAGGATCGGCACCTCCACCACCCGTTCGGCCGCATCGATCACGATGAAGGGCAGTTCGCCCCGCTCCTCCAGCCGGTCAGCCCGCTCGATCAGGGCATCGGCCCGCTCGAACAGCACGATGCCGCTGTTGGGGCCGAAGTCTTCCCGTCCGAGGCCGAGGCAGTCCTGCAGACCCCGGCGCCATTCACCCAGCCGCTCGGGTTGGCCTGCCAGCACCAGGGTCTGGAAGCGTTCGCCGTACAGCTCCCCGAGGATCGACACCGCCGCACCGGCGATCAAGGCATTGCGGCTGCGGCTGCCGGCACTGGCCTGGGCGCCGCGGCCGCCCTGATTCAGGAACCAGTCCTCCAGCAGGGCGGCCTGTGCAGGCTCGAGGGTGCGACGCAGGGTCCACGGATCCGCGTAGAAATCAGGCTGGCCGCTGTAGCGGTCCAATCGGGAGCGAATCAGGGCGTCGTCCTGGCTGAACAGGCCCGCCGCTGCCACAGGCGCCGCTGCAGGGGCTTCCGGAGTAGCTGATGCAGCGGCCACCTGATCGAGGGGTGAGGGCTGCACCACCAGGGGCTGGGCCACCAGTTCCACCTGCTCGGCCGCCACCACCAGATCCTGCAGGGCCCCCACCAGGTAGTCCTGAAAACCCTTGAGCCGGCGGGCGATCGCATCCGACTGGCCACTGAAGCTGCTGCCGATCTCGCGCTGGATCTGCTCCCGGCGCCGCTCCAGCAGGCGGATCTCCTCTTCGAGGCCGCTGCGGCGTTCGGTCAGATCCTGAAGCGCCAGGGTCAGCAGGGTCTCCCGGGTTTCGTCCAGGGGCTCCGGCTCCCCAGCCACCGATGTCTCCTGGCCCGCTGCAGGCTCGTCGATGCCCATCCCCTCTCCTGTCTGATTCTGCTCAGGAGCTTCGGGGCTTTCCGCTGGAGAGAGCGGAACGCCGTCGAGCGGGGTGGGCGAATCGGGCAGCGAGCGGCTCTCAGTCATCAGGCCAGGATTTCAGAGGCAGGGAATGGAACCCGCGGGGGCGGAGCGGTGGACGTGGCGACTTTGGCTCAGGCGTCGCCAGCGGACGTCTCCGGCGACAGATGCGGAAGATGGCGACGCAACTGCTCAGCCAGGGCCTCGGCCTCGAACAACATCGGCAGCAGGTGGATGCTGCGCTGCTCCCGGAAATAGAAGATCACCGGGACCGGAGGCCAGTACAGCCGCCAGGCGATCCACTCGGCATAGGGGAAGCGGCGGATGCAGGTCGAACCGCGCCACACCAGCAGCTCGGCAGGGGCGAACTGCAACCGCAACAGTGCCGTCTGCAGGGCCAGTACCAGGCCAAACAGCGCCACCGCCACCGTCACCCAGAGGACACCGCCCCAGAGGGGCTGCAGGGCCAGCAGGGCGATGCCCAGGACCACCACGCCGGCCGATACCCAGTAGCGCGGGGCCAGAACGGTGCCGATGGCGGGATCAGGACCGCTGCTGGCGGGATCGTCGATCACCGGTGGTTCCGAGGGACTTGGTGCTGACGCCATTATCCGAACAGCACCTGGGTGAGCACCACGTCCATCAGCGCCACGGTCACCAGGATCATCACCACCGCGCCGGTGGTGCTGGTGCCCACTTCCTTGGGACCGCCGCTGGTGGTCAGACCCCAACCGCAGGCGAGCACGGCGATCTGCAGCCCGAACACCACGGCCTTGATCAGCATCGAGGGCAGATCGTTCGGCTCCATCCAGGTGCGGACGGAGTTCCAGAACACCGTGGGAGGAATGCTGTAGAGCAGGGCGCTGCTCACCTGCCCGGACCAGATCGCCACGCCGAAGAACAGCAGGCACTGCACCGGCGCCATGATCACCATGGCCAGCACCCTTGGAACCACCAGGTATTCGACCGGGTCGGTGCGCAGCATCGTGATCGCGTCGATCTGTTCGGTCACCTTCATGGTGCCCAGCTGGGCGGCAAAGGCGGTGGCCACCTTGCCGGTGAGCAGCATGGCGGTGAGCAGAGGCGCGATCTCCCGCGACATGCCCAGGGCCAGCAGGCCCCCCACCGTGGCTCCGGCCCCCTGGCGAGACAGCTCCGCCGCCACCTGGATGTTGAACACGGTGCCGGCGGCCAGGCCGGTGATCAGCACGATCAGGAAACTGCCCGGGCCGGCCTCCTGCAATTCCATCAGCAGATCGTTGAAACCGATCCGCCCGCGGGCGATCGCCGCCAGGGCCTGGCCGCCGATCATGCAGCTCGCTCCCAAGCGCCGCAACCAGCGGGGCGCAAGCCAACGCCTGGTCAGGAGCCTCATCGGCCAACCCCGCCATCGGCCATCAGGCGATGGGCACCGCGCTCCGGCCAGCGGCGCATCACCACCAGGCCCAGCACGATCAGCACCGCAGGGATGATACCCATGCAGAGGCGGATGGCGGTGAGGGCACTGCCGGGCTGGTCGACACCACGGGCGGCCACGTAGCCGCTGAGGCTCATCAGATTGCCGAAGAAGAAGAGGGCAAGGCTGATGCAGATCTTCTGGGCCAGCACCATCCAGGCGCTGTACTGGCCTGCGGGCTTCTCCGGATCGGCATCGATCGCGTCAGGCAACAGCGCCCAGGGAATCAGATAGGCCGTGGCGGCCCCCAGGCCCGCCGTGATGATCGCCAGCACCAGCAGGGACAGACGCAACAGATTGGAGGCGGAGCCGGTGGGCTGGATGGCGGCATCGAGGGCCGGCAAGAGCATGGCCATCAGGCAGCCGATGATCCACAGGGCACTGCCCCACTGCAGGGCCTTCACCCGGCCCCAGCGGTTCGAAACACCGTTCCAGATCCACAGACCGAGCAGGGAACTGACGATGAAGGGCAGCAGGATCCAGTTGCTCCAGCCCTCAGGCAGGCCCATCACCACCGGCAGGTACAGGAGGGCGGCGGTCTGCATCAGCTGCAGCGCGCACCAGAGCAGCAGGTAGAGGCCAAGCACGCGCAGAAACCGGCCGTTCTGGCGCACGCGGCGCAGCAACCGACGCGTGGTGCCGCGACGCGACTCCGGCTTCTGGCAATGCAGCGCGGCCGGTGCGATCCCCCAGCCGCAGAGCAAGGTGGTGAGGCTGATGATGCCGCCGGAGATCATCCCCACCCGCCAGTAGCTGCTGGGATCGGAATGGTTGGCCAGCAGCAGGCCGCCCAGTACGAGCCCGATCAGGCTGGCGATGATCGATCCGGTGAAACGCAGGGTGTTGAGCCGCGTGCGCAGGCTGACCTTGGCGGTGAGCTCAGCCGCCAGGGCGGCGTAGGGCAGGTTGACGCAGGTGTAGAGGGTGTTGGCCACCACCGAGATCAACACGAAGATGGCAAAGCGCTGCCAGGGGCCTCCTGGTGGCAGCCACCACATCAGGGCCATCGCGACCCCGAGCGGCACGGCGCTCCAGAGAATCCAGGGAAGGCGCGGACCGGAGCGCGACCGGGTCTTGTCGCTCAGCCAGCCCACCAGGGGATCGTTGATGGCATCCCAGAGCCGCGCCAGCATCAGCACCAGCCCTGCCATCCAGGCCGGCAGGCCCGCAGCCGAGGTGTAGAAAATGAACAGGTAGAAGCCGATCAATGAGGCCGCCATGCCTGTGCCGGCATCGCCGATGCCGTAGGCCAGCAGCATGCGTTGACGGGGCCAGCCCACCAGATCGTCTGCGTCGCTCACCGGACGCCCCCCGGTGGTGGCGACGTCAGGGCGCGACTGGTGGGGTGGGGAGCTGGAATCGCGCACTCGGCCCTGGACGGCACGCAGGCCATAATGCAGCAGTCGAACGAGGGGCTCACCCCAAGGTCGGCACACCAGCGCAGGACCCAGCTTTACGGCCCAGCCGGGAGCTCAGGTGCGCTGACATCCCCACCGTGACACCCGGCGCCAGCCATCGGTGGCCTTCGGGACACGGGAACGGATGTACTGCTGCGGGCGTAGTTTAGTGGTAAAACCTCAGCCTTCCAAGCTGATGATGCGGGTTCGATTCCCGCCGCCCGCTTCCTGTTCTCAATAGGGTTTTTCGGTTCAAAGCCCTTGCTGCGACTGGCGTTAGGGCTTCCAGCCTTGGCCAGCGCCTGTTTGGCGGTGCCAGTCTGTGAGATGAAGCATCTCACCAAACGTCTCACATGCCGGCGGCCCGTGATTGGGAGGTGACGATCAGGGGCGTCGTGTCTCAAGCCCTGTCCCAAAGGGGCTGCCGCAGGGGCTGGAGCCGGATGCCTGCGTTGCCCGGATGCCCCGGGTTGAGGAGCGAGGCGCTGATCAGGATGTAGGCCTCCGATTAGGGGATCAGGCCAGGGCGGCCGCGCCAGGCATCGAGGTGGTGCGCCGCTCCCGGCTCCTGGGGACTGGGATGCGTTGATTGCAGCCTTCCGGGAGCACAAGCTGATCCGTGGCGCGATCAAGCCGTCCACCTGGCACCGGGTCTCCCGGCACCACAGGAACCACCTGCTCGGTGCCGTCGCTGTGGGGACCCCGCCGCAAGACCTCGACGATGCGATTCCGCAGCCGTTCTTGGATCCCCTCAGGCAGGTGACCGATCCGGCGTTTCACCGGCGCCTGCGACAAGGTCACCAGCCTGGTAATGCGTACCCGGGATGACATCTTCAGGCCTCACAGTGCGAGAGCTGATGAACATCAGCAGCGCATCGCCGTGACGCCCACCCACCGCCAGAAGCAGCACACTGGTCTACCAAGGCTAAGCCCGTTGAACCGAGGAGCCCGCTTGTCCCCCCTCGGCCAATGGGCCTCGGTAACAGGTGATGCCAGCGCCGCGATGGGTCATGGCCACCACCACCAGCAGCGACCAGAAGGAGCTGCTCGAGCCAAGCCCTTACGGCGACGGCCCCCACCAGGCAAGCCCGGCTACCGCCACGGCCGGGAAGGCGGCTCTACGGCTGAGATGCTGGCGAAATTCAGCCAGCAGGCCTGGATAGGCGGCGGTCTTTGGGGTGGCGTTCTCGAAAGCCCCCAGCCCGATGTCCATCCCGATTCCATGGGCAGCTGCAAAGGCCAGGGCAGAGAACCCGGCCAGGGCAAAGCAGGCGCAGGCGCGATCCCTTATTCACCATCCCCCAGGAAGATCAGCGAATCCCGGTTCACCCACAGCACCCGGCCGCTCTGGCCGGGGTAGCCCACCCGGCACCAGGTGCCCTGGCTGTTTGAGGTGCACGCCAGCTTGTCGAGCGTTTCCCCCGACACCCCCATCCCCGCGATCGCGGCACCGTAGTTGGGGTTGGCGTACAGGGTCACCGTGGGCTGACCATGGCCGCTGAGTTTCACCTTGCTGTGGGCCTGGTGATCCACGGCCGCTGCGGGCCGACTCTTGACGTTGGAGACGGCGATTCGGTTGCCATCGCCGTTCTGCTCGCTGAGCGTGAAGCTGTGGTGGCCGCTCATCAGCCAGATGCGGCCCTGTTCATCACGCATGCGGCGGTTGTCGGTGGTGGGTGGACCGGCCGGCACGAAGCGATAGATGGCACTGCCGCTGAAGCTGATCTCAAATCCCCCGTTACCCCAGGGCTTCACCTGACAGGTCTGCTTGCTGTCGTTCATCCAGCAGTCCAGCGTCTGGGCGGCCGTGGCAGGACGCACCAGGGAGGCCCCGGCGATGACAACACTCGCGCTGACAGCAGCGATGGCGAGGAAGCGGCGATGGAGCATGCGGGAGCAAAGGAAAGTCCATCGATTATCCAGGTGGGTGTAGCAATCCCCCGCCACCAGCAGGCCATGACACACCCGGACATCACGGCACTGGAGGCCCTCAGCCGCGACTACAGCGAGACGCCCCGGCGGGTGCTGTTTGTGCTGGGTTCCGGGAAGAGCCCAGCGGTGGAGGTGTTTGAGGCTGCAGCGCAGCAGCGCTCCACCAGCATCGATCCCCAGCACCTGGCGGAGATGGCCGCCGGCAGGCGCCGCTCGCTGACGCTCTGCACCCCGATGCAGATGGTGCCTGAGATCGTGCGCTCGCTTGCCCACAGCAATGTGGCCGTGTACCAGGTGCAGCTGCTGGAGGAATGAGCCCAGACTCACTCCATCGTGCGCACGGGGGTGGTGCACCAACGGCTGCGGCCGATGCCGGCAGCACTCTGGAAGCGATCGTCGCGGAAGTCCGCTCGGCCGGTTCTGGGCTCAATGCGGGCCACCCGCCAGAGCTCCTGCTCGCAGTTGATCGTGACGGTGATGCGGGTGCCGTCGGTGGCGTTGATCCGCACGAAGCGCACACCGTCGTAGAGGCCCAGGGGCTGGCCGCCCGCTGCCTGAAGCAGCACCGCCAGGTTGCTGCCTGCCGGGGCTGCCCATGCGGCAGCCGGGTGGCTGACAAGGCAGCCGGCGATGGCCGTGAGCAGCAGGGGGAGCCGGGGGAGCAGGCTGGTCATGGGGAAGAGGCGCGGCGACTCGGAACAGCAGCATCCAGCATGACAATGTGTCTGGGGAAAATGCGTCTGGAGAAAAGCCTCACGATGCGCACCTGTCTCCACCTGCTGCTGGCCGTCTCCCTGGTGCCGCTGCCGGCACCAGCAGCGGAGGTCTGCACCCCATCAGAAAGCACCGTGGCCGAAACCCGCTGCGTGATGGAAGCCCTCCAAGCCAAGGATCGGGAGCTGGAGAAGGCCCTGGTGCGGGTGGCCAGCGAGGCCAGGCAAGTGCCCAGCGAAACCTTCCAGACGCTCTGGCGCGACAACCTCACCGGCTTCTACAAGACGAGTGCCGACCCAAACGAGCAGGCGCGTGCTTTCCGAGCCGAACGCCGCAAGGTGTGCGCCTACGCCAAGTCGGTGAGCTTCCAGGGGACGGGCTACGGCATCTTCACGACGCGCTGTGAGCTGGCGCTCACCCAGACCCTGCTGGAGCAGCTGCGGCCATGAAACGCACGCTCATCCGCCTATCGCTGTTGCTGCTCGCTGGTTCAATGGCCTGCTGGGTCGCCTATCGGCTGATCGGCGTACATGTAGATGCAGATGGCATCCTGCGGGAGGCCTTTCCTCTGATCCCTATCGGTTATGTTCTGGGCTTAGGTGGCGTTGGGGCTGGGATCGCTGGCCTGCTGTGGAGAGAGCCAGCAAAGCGCCGGTAAGGCTCAGGACCGAGCCACTTCCGAACGCTGCTCCTGAATGGCAGGCAATGACTATCTGGCACGAGAAGTGAGCTTGTGGTGGTCTGTCCACTCAAGGGAAATGTCAGCCATGCCGCTACACAGCAAACAGAGGGGGCATGGGCTGATGAGCGCAACCGAACGAGATCGCACCAATGCGATCAGTGTGCGACTGACAGGCGAGCTCCATCACTCTTTGAGTAACTTGCAAAAGATGAGCCGACGTTCGTAGCAGCCATGCCAGACGAGACCATGCCCGGCGGAAGACCATCCCATGTCGTCGTCATCGGAGCCGGATGGGCTGGTTGGGGCGCAGCCAAGGCACTCTGTGAAGCCGGTCTTCGTGTCAGCTTGATTGATGGGATGCCCGATCCAACAGGCAGCCAACCAATCACAACCAAAAGCGGCAAACCGTTCGAGGCAGGCACCAGAGGTTTTTGGAAAGACTATCCCAACATCAATGCCCTGACCGATGAACTCGGCGTTGGTGATATCTTCACTGACTTCACAACCAGTGCCTTCTGGTCGCCCGATGGGTTAGAAGCAACAGCGCCTGTCTTTGGAGAGTCACCCCAATGGCCAAGTCCGCTTGGCCAGATGGTGGCAACAATCACCAACTTCACACGACTTCCCATTCAAGACCGGCTCAGCATCGCAGGGCTTCTCTATGCAATGCTTGACCTCTATCGCAGCGACAGGATTTTCCAGCAGTACGACGACCTCGATGCGCAATCACTCTTTGTCAAGCTCGGCATCAGCGATCGGCTCATCAATGAGTTCTTGCGTCCCACCTTGCTGGTTGGTTTGTTCAAGCCACCCGAAGAGCTTTCGGCCGCGGTCACCATGGAGCTCCTCTATTACTACGCCCTGGCCCACCAAGACTCATTTGATGTCCGTTGGATCAAGTCGAAAAGCATCGCCGAACATCTGTTTGCGCCTCTCAGTCGAAGGCTGATCTCCCGCCATCATCTGCAGGTCCTTGGGGGAACGTTGGTCAGACGGGTGACGATGTCGTCTGACACGCGGCGTGTCAGCTCGGTTGAGGTTAAGAACGTGGCAACCAATACAGTTCGGGTGATTGACGAGGTGGATGCTGTGGTCTTGGCCGTTGGTGCAAAAGGGCTCAAGTCTCTGATGGCTGAATCTCCTGAACTCAGCAAGGCAGCACCAGAGCTTGTTAGCGCTGCTTCGCTTGGTTCCATCGATGTCGTGTCAGCACGTCTATGGCTGGATCGTTCTATTCCAATCGCTTACCCAGCCAACGTGTTTTCCCGCTTCGAATCACTGAAGGGCTCTGGGGGCACTTTTTTCATGCTGGATCAGCTGCACAAGGATGCGCAACAGGCTCTCTGGGGTGATGAGCAGCCCCAGGGCTCAGTGGTCGCCAGCGACTTTTACAACGCATCGGCTATCGCAGCGATGAGCGATCAAGAGATCATCGATCGGCTCACGCGTGACCTGCTCCCCATCGCTCATCCTGAATTCACCAATGCCAGGGTGGTTGATTCCGAGGTGCGGCGCTATCCGGGCTCGGTGTCGCTCTTTTCTCCGGGCAGTTTCAGAAAACGGCCACCCTTGGAAACCTCAGTGGAGTCGATCGTCTGCGCTGGCGACTGGGTGCGGATGGGCGACAAAGAACATGGAGCCAAGGGATTGTGTCAGGAACGAGCCTATGTGTGCGGGCTGGAGGCAGGGAACTCCCTGATCAGGCGCAAGATTGTCAACGGTGCCGATCACGCGCATCCCGTTCTCCCAATTCGGGCAGACGAGCCACAAGTGGTTCTAGGCCGTGCTCTCAACAAGCTCGTGATGGATCCAATCGAAGCCCTTGGTCTGAAACTGCCGTGGTTCAACTCCTAACGAGTGCTGGACTGACGGCCGACCGCATTCAGGGCCCTCTCGCTGGGGGTGCCCCGCTCGTGCAGCATCGGCTCGATGCGGAAGTTGAGGTCACTCACAATCTTGTATTGCCGCCTGGGTTCCCGTGTCCACACCAGCAAGGCGGCCGGCGGTCTCCAGGGAGCTCCAATGGGGCAAAACGTCTGAAATCGGGCCTTCTGAGTCGCTGAAACGCTGAAAACCAGTTCGAACGAAGCGCGATCAAGCTCTCAGGAAGACAAAACGCGGCTTTTCAGCCGGTTTTTCTGCAAACTCTTGCTCTGCCGACGCCCTATTCAAGAAAGCGGCCGCTCCCCTGAACATGGAGAGGCCTTGCGCTTGTGTCTCGCATGTCCCGCCTTCGTCTCGGGTGCTGGCGGCACGACGAGCATGCTCCCGGGGCGCCCCCGGCCCCGGCCGGCAGGGAGTCTGCCTGATTGGTGGCTCAGCCTTCCTCACCAACCAAGGGTCATTGTCGAAGGCCCCGTCGTCGTTGGGAACTCTGCGCAAGCCAGTTGGCATCCGGTGACCTGTGCAGAGTTGAATCTCGCCACCACGCCACCCACTGGCCAGCGTGGGCTGGCCAGTGGGTGCCTGGGTGCGATCACGACTTGGACCGGAGAAGCGACCCGGATGAGCAAACATCCGCCAATGCCGGCAAGGGCCGTCAATGCTCCCCGAGCGCATCGGCCACGGCCTGTTGGAACACCACTTCCTCGGGCGTGATGCCCGTCCAACGCTCAAAAATCTGCATGGCCAGCTGGACCAGCATCTCCACCCCGTCGACAATCGGACAGCCGCGCTCCCGGGCGGTGGCCAGGAAGGGAGTGAGACGCGGATTGGTGATCACATCCACCACTGTGCAGGAGCGATCGACCGAATCCCAGAGCAGCGGCACCGGCTCCCGCTGGGGCGCGCAACCGAGATGGGTGGCATTCATCAGCATGGTGGTGCCCGGCGGCAGGCTCACCTTGCCCTGCCAGGGCTGCCAGTCGGTGGGGACGCCGGAGGCCCTGCGCACCAGCTCAGCCACTTCACGCCCCTGTTCCTCACGGCGGGTGACCAAGGTGAGATGGGCTGCGCCAGCCCAGGCGAGTTCCACAGCCATCGCGCGACCAGCACCACCGGCTCCCAGCATCACCACCCGAGCTCCCTGCAGCGGAGAGACCTTCTCGATCGCCTTGACCAGCCCCTTGCCATCATTGTTATGGCCGATCAGACGGCCCGATTCGATGGTGAGGTAGTTGGCGGCACCGATGGCGCGCACATCGTCGTCGACCTCATCCAGCAGTGGAATCACCGCCACCTTGTAGGGAACCGTGATCCCGATACCCCGATAGCCCAGGGGGCGCAGCGCCGCCACAGCCAGGGCGAGATCCTGCATGTTGCCGATGTCACTCTTCAAAAACTGCCAGCTGAGGCCGTAGTGGGCGTAGACGGCATCGAACATCCGGTCGATCGGGTTTTCCGCCACCGGGTGGCCGAGCATCCCGGTGATCTGTTTCTGGGCTGGGATCATCAACCGCAGGCAAAGAATCCCATCTTGGCCGAACCTGGACATCGCGGCCTGGGCCCCTGCCGCATCATCCTGATGGCACGGCCACTCGGCGGCGGCATGATGCATCGGGCCGATCGGTTGATCAGCCCATCAAGGCAGATCCTGGATCATGCAATCGATGCCAAGTGTCTGCAATGGTTTGACGCGAGAACACGTTCAACGGATGGTCCAGGGATACATTCTTCGAGGCCCGATGGTGACCTCCGTCAACGTTTCTCTGGCCATGGACCCCGACCACGCGACCGTTCAGACTTCCCTGCCCTGGTTGGAGGACGACGACCGGGCCCGCATCGCCGCTGCCCTTCGCTACATGGGCAGGGATCTGCAGCATCGCTCCTACGCGGTGAACTCGGAGCGGCGTGAGCTGCTCTGGCAGGAGATGGACCGTTGCCTCGAACTGGCTGAGCGGATCGACCCTCAGCCCAAGTTGGCGGATCTGGCGAAACCTGGTGAACCGGCGGCTCAGAGACAGAAGGGCAGCAGGTTGGTGTGGCAGGCGGCATAGCCATCCACCAGGGGACCCAGACCGATCTGGTGGACGATGCTGAAGCCCGTGAGGCCCTCCACCACCACACCGATCAACAGGCCGAGCATGGCGGCGCGGCCGTTGAACAGCTCCACCTTCTTCAGCTGCTCGACATGGACCTCGCGGGTCGACTCAGAGGAAACCTTGGAGAGGGCGGCGGAGCTGTTCATGGCAAAAAGTTGCGTTCTGTTAAGAACCGTAACACGGTTCTTAAGGAAGCGGCGAGCGCCTGGATGGCCGTGTCGTGTGCGTGCTTGCTACCACTGCGGCAATCGCCCCGATCGGCCCTCCATGAATCGAACGCTTCGCTGGGTCGTGGCCGGCGTGCTCGCCGCCGCCCTGCTGCTGGTGGCGGTTGTGGCCCTTCCGTTCGCAGACTGGTTGCCTGGCGGCACCGTCGCCGATGTTCCGACATCGCAGGTGGTGAACGGTTCGGCCTTCAACCGCCTGTTCCCCGAACCGGAGACCGGGGAACAGTTGGTGTTCACGCAGGAGAAGCGAGGGTTCGCCCAGGCCCGTCTGCGCCAGGGAGATGAGCTCAGGGCCCTGCTCTCGATTTCCGATGTGATCACAGCCCCCGATGCCAGGGCCAAGTTCTCCGCCAGCCGTGCCGTGATCAAGGGCTGGCCACTTGTCGAGCAGGGCTCCCAGGCCAGTGCGCTGCTGGTGGCCGATCGCTTTCAGGTGAAGGTGATCGGCCAGGGGGTCGGCATGGATCCCCAGCAACGTCATGCGGTGCTTGAGGCCTTTGATCTGACCGGTCTTGCGGCCCTCAAGCCTGCCCTGACCGGCGCGGTTCCTCTGCGCCTGCTCCTCGCCAGGGCCGAGGTGAGCGCATGAGCGGCACGGTTCTGGAGCGGCTCGAGCGCCTGCCGCGCCGTGGTCTCACTGTGCTGGCCCTGAAGGGGGTCAGCACCCTGGTGCCGGGGACGTGGCACAACATCACCAGTGCCGATGCGCTGATTGCCGATGTGCTCGGCGATGACGACCCGGCGTTGATCGCGTCCGTGCGACGCCGCGCCGATGCGCTGAGCCGTGCCCGTCATGAGGGTTACGGACGTGCCCTCAGCCTCTACGACGCGGTGAACCGCTCCCAGAAGGCCGCCGGCGGGCTGCGCATCGCCGCCAATCTGGGTGGCGCCCTGCCACTGGTGAAACGGCTCACGTCTCTGACTCCTCCTTCCGAGAAGCTGCAGGCGGTGGATCTGGCCCTCAAGGTCTCGGCAGAGATGCTCGCCTTCACCCAGGCAAATGGCCTGCCCGGTGACAGCTTTGCCGAATTCGCGGCGTCCCTGCGGGACTACGGCAATGAAGCGCGGGTCCGGATGGCCGCGATGATCTGCTTCGATGCCCTGCTTCCCCTCGGTGATCAGGCTCTCCAGGGGCTGGATGGTCTGTTGGGCCAGGTGGGATCCAGCGATCTCCGCCAGTGGCCGGCCTATCGGCGCATGGCCGCTCTGCTGCCCGGCCGGGGCGATCAGGCACACCTTGGTTTTCTGCGTCGCGGCGTGGAGCCATGGCTCGACTGGTCCGAAGGGCTGGTCAGGCAGCTGGGGCTGACGGGACAGCGCGCCGTCCATGCCCTCGAGGGGGCGATCGGCCCCTGGCAAGGGGGCTTCGATCAGCTGGCCGTGTTCCTCGATGCCTTCACCGACACCTACTCGCACACGGGGGTGCAGGCGGTGGCCAGGCGCCTGGTGGAGCGGGCCGCCGCCGAAATCTGAGCTGGATGGAACTGAATCTCCCGATATCCAGTCGGTGCCAGCAGATCCGATGACTCCCAGTCCAGACCCTGTGCCTGCTCCAGGACGGGGAGCCCGCGTCGATATGGCGGGGCCAACTGCCTGGCCCCGCGCCCTGAGGATCAGTCGGTTCCGATCCTGGCCCAGGGCGACACCACCGACAAGCGCGAACGCACTGCCAGCGGGAACACCAGCAGCGCCCAGGCCCCCAGCAGGATCAGCTGGGCGGCCAGCGGCAGCGGCCAGGCGGTGATGGCCACCAAGCCACCGAGATAAAGGAACCACCACAGCCCCTGGAGCAGGTTCAGCGGGGCGTGGGGCTGCTCGTCGGTTTGTTCGCCAGACTGCACAGCCCCATGGTGTTGCCCAGGCTGCCGGCCCTGGAGGGCCAGCAGGACAAAGCCGATCGCCGGCAGCAGCACGATCAGCACGGCACCGCGCAGGGAGGTGGTGCCGCACCAGCTGATCGCCCAGGTGGCCAGCACGAAGGCCAGCGGGCACCAGAGCCCGGCGCAGGGAAGTCGGTAGGGCCGAAAGGTGGCCGGGAGCTGGATGCGCAGGGCGGCCAGGCTGACCGGGCCCATGGCCAGGGCAATCACCAGGGTGGCCGTGAGGAGACTCACCACGTTCTGCCACCCGGGCCCGATCAGCAGCATGCCGATGCCCAGGATGAGCGAGATCAGCAGAGCCACCGACGGCACGGCCTGGCGATTGATCCGGCCGAGCACGTTGGGCAGCAGACCGCAGCGCCCCATCATCCAGCCCACCCGAGAGGCGGCCCCCATGTAGGCCATGGCGGTGGCCGTGGGTGACACCACTGCATCCAGAAGCAGCAGTCGGCCGACCCAGCCCAGGCCCAAGCCAAGGGCCAGGGCCACCAGCGGTCCGCCGTGGGCGCTGAGGCGGAGCGCGGCCCAACCGGCGGAGAGCTGGTCGGGGGGCACCGCGACGAGAAAGGCCAGTTGCAGCATCAGGTAAATCAACAGGGAGATCCCCAGTCCCAGGGCCATCGCAACCGGCACGGTGCGCTGCGGTTGGCGGGCTTCTCCGGCCAGGTCCATGGCCGTGCGAAAGCCCAGCAATGAGAACAGAATCCCGCCGCTGCTGATCGCCCGCACCATGCCCTCCAGGGTGGCCCCCGCCGGCTGGGCCACGGGTACCAGGTTGGTCCAGTGGCCGGACCTCAGCATCAGGGTGATCGAGACGACCAGGGGGACCACCAGCTTCCAGCTGGTGAGGCCGTCGATCCAGCGGGCCAGCCAGCCCACTCCGGCCAGGTTGATCCAGGCCAGCACGACCAGGAGCAGGCTGGCCAGGGCCAGGCCGGCGCCGCTGAGCACCTGGCCGGCACCCTCGTCGGCGGTGAGCCAGGGAGCACTGCTGGCGAGGTACTGCATCACCGCCATCACCTCGATGCTGGGGAGAGCCAGATAGGAGACCCAGGCGCACCAGCCGCCGATGAAGCCGGCGGTACGGCCGTGACTGAGCAAGGGGATCTGGGCGAGGGCCCCGGAACTGGTCACCAGGGCCCCGAGCTCTGCAAACACCAGGGCCAGGGCAAAGGCCAGGAGTCCCCCCAGCAGCCAGGCGCCGAGGGCGGCCGGTCCGGCGAAGCGCGCGGCATAGAACGGGGCGAACAGCCAGCCAGACCCAATGGTGCTGGTGACCACGGCCAGAGTCATCGAGCGGAGACCGAGCTGGCGGGAGAGGCCGGTATCGCTCATCGACGGGAGGGGAGCAGCTTGGCTGCGGTCATCCTGCAGGCGGACTGGACTCCACGCGGTTCAGATGTGGCCCCATGGACACAATCTCCACAGCCCCGAGAAGATCATCCGCAGATTGCACACATCAGAGCAGTTCCTCAACCAGAGTCAGTCCCTCAACGTTGGGCGATGGGATCAGAGTGATAGTCCGGTCTGCTTGATGCAACCGGTGATTCTTGTCTGAATCCATGCAGAGACCCAGCTGCAGAGCTTTCAGGCAAGCGTCCGGCAGCAGGTAACGCCTGGGAACGTCTCAGGTTGCGTTGTGTGGGTGACGATCGACACGGCCATGGACGTGCCCTGGAGAAGGAGATCTTCCCGGAAGACGACCCCGGTGATCAGAGCATGGAGGTGGGCTTCAGAGCCTTGAATGCGCCGATCCAGGCATCATGCCAGCGGTCGCGCTTCCCAGCGCCGGACAACGATCCGAGGATCGATGAAGTTAGGCTGAAGCATGGTTTGGCCACTGTCAGGTTGATGGCGAACCATCACAGCCGAGCTTCAACGCGTCCTCCGCACTCCGCAGGTTCTGATTGATCGATGAAAAGCTTCCCTCTGGCGATGCAAGCGTTGGCTCTTTTGGGTTGCCTGGCACCCATCGCCCTGGCCACATCGGCGGCTGAAGCAGCGCCTGAGCCGCTTCGGTTCGTCTTGATTCCGAAAGTGACCCATCCCTGGTTTGAGGCCGTGCGAGAGGGTGCCGAGGCGGCCGCCCGCATGATCGAACAACAGACCGATACCACTGCGGTCATCGAGTATCGCCCCCCCGCCAGGGCGGAGGCCGGCCTACAGGCCTCGATCCTCCAGGCGGCAATTCACTCCAAACCCAGCGGCATCACGATTGATCTGCTGGATGCAGATCGGCTCAGCTCCCTGCTGAAGCAAGCCCAGCTCCAGGGCATTCCTGTGACTGTGTTCGACTCGGAACTCCCGGCTGATCTGGGGATCACGAGCATTGGCAATGATTTCTGCGTGCAGGCGAGCATCGCTGCCGAGCGCCTGGTCAAGCTGCTCGGAGGTCAGGGGGAGGTGGCCATTATGCAAGGCGTGCCCACAGCGCCGAACCATGCCATCCGCGTCGAATGCCACCGGAAGGTGTTTGCGCGCCATCCCGGCATCACGGTTGTGGCATCACCCATCGATGGCGACAACATCGCCACCGCCGAACAGATGGCTACGGCAACGATGCGCCGTCACCCCCGCCTGAAGGGCTGGGTCGTGTCCGATGCCGGCGGCGGCATCGGCATCGGTCGTGCCATCCAGGCACTGGGCAAAACGGGCGAGGTCCGGGTGGTCGGTCTGGATGACCTGCCTGAACTTGTCCAGCTGATCAGGAGCGGGGTGGTGGATTCCACCGCTGCCACCAAACCCCGTTCGCAGGGTTACTGGTCGGTGCTTAGCCTCTGGCAGCAGGGTCTGGGTGCTCCACCGATCCAGCGGATCGACACCGGAATCGCCGTGCAGGGCTCGGCGACGAACCATCCATAGGAACGATGATCTCCTTGCAGGGGTCGTTGCCTTCCCCTGCCAGGAGGGTGAGCAGCAGCGATTGCCAGCGGCCAAGGCCGATCCTGCCCTCCACCACCGGCAGGAAGCTGATTGTTCCTGCCAGATGAGCGATCGGATGCTCCTTTTGAGCCATCGGCCCTGGGGACGATGTCATGCTTCAAGGCCGGTCCCAGACGCACACCATCATTCGATCCCAAGGGCAGCCTGCTGCATACCCGCTTCCAGCTTCTTGATCTCCTCCGGCGACAACACAGGCCGATCGAGCCGGATGGTCAGCTTGTCGAGCGTGCCGGTGAACCGGAACGGCGGCTGGTAGTCGGCGTCATTGACGCCGGTGAGGGTGTCTGAGCCCACATCGAAGCTCTCATCCCACTGCAGGATCATCGGCAGGGTTTTGGCCATGGTTTTGGTGGCAACCACCTTGCCGTCCACCTTGAGGGTGCCGGTGCCTGGGCGACCGACGCCACTGAAGTCGTTGAAGGCCAGGGTGCCCGCCCCTTTGCCGTCGTAGACAAAATCGAACGCCACCGTGTGCTTGCCAGGGGAAAGCGGCTCGCTTCCCTCCCACTTCAGGCGCTCCAGATCCACCATGTTCCACACCCAGACCGGCTTGCTGTTCTTCAGGTAGAAGCCATAGCCTCCGAAGCGGCCACCGGAGGTGAGCAGCATGCCCTCGGCTCCTTGGGCCGGCACCTCGACCTCAGCGGTGACGCTGTAGGAGGTGTTGAGCAGCAGGGGCGAATCGCCCTGGGGCAGCCCCACCATCGGAGCGGTGTAGACGAACGCGTCGCGGCCTGCCGTGATGTTCGGCCGAGGCGCCACGATGCGCCCCGCCACCGAGGCATCGAGCGGGAAGACCTGATACTTCCTGGCTTCGGCGATGAACGCCGCCTTCATCTCCTTCACCTTCTGGGGATTCTGGGCGGCCAGGTCGGTGCTCTGGCTGAAATCAGTCTTGAGGTCGTAGAGCTCCAGCGTCTGGTTGTTGAGAGGATCCGGATTGGCAGGGCCGAAGGCCTCCCAGGGGGCCCGGTTCACCTTGGTGCTCAGCAACCAGCCCTCGTCATAAAGCGCCCACTGCCCCATCATTTCGAAGTACTGGGTCTTGTGGCGCGAGGGAGCCTTGGCATTCCTGCCATCGAAGGTGTAGAGGAAGCTGGTGCCCTCGATCGGCTTCTGTGGAATACCGTCCACCACGTCCGGCGCCTTCAGACCGGCCGCCTCGAGGATCGTCGGCACCACGTCGATCACATGCACGAACTGTTCCCGCAGAGCTCCCTTGTCTTTGATGCGCGCCGGCCACGACACCACCATGTTCTGGTTGACGCCGCCCAACTTGGAGGCGTTCTGTTTGAACCAGCTGAAGGGGGTATCGAAGGCCCACGACCAGCCTGCAGACATGTGATTATAGGTGAGATCGGTGCCCCACACGTCGTAGAACGTCATCTGCACGTCGACGGGCAGTTTGTTGAGGCCATTGAAGAAGGCCACCTCATTGGGGGTGCCCAGCGGCCCGCCTTCGGCACTGGTGCCATTGTCGCCATTGATGTAGATCACCAGGGTGTTGTCGAGCTTGCCGAGGTCGTCGAACTGCTGGATCACGCGGCCGATCTCATCATCGCTGTAGGCGGCATAGGCGGCGAACACCTCCACCTGGCGGATGAACAGTTTCTTGGCGTCCGGGCTCAACTGGTCCCAGGGGGTGATCACATCGGCAGGCCAGGGTTCGAGCTTGGCGTCCTTGGCAATCACACCGAGCCGCTTCTGGTTCTCGAAGATGCGCTCCCTGAGTTTTTCGTAGCCATCATCAAACAGATGCATGGCGTGGATCTTGTCCACCCACTCCTTGGTGGGGTGGTGGGGCGCATGGGTGGCTCCGGGGGCGTATTTGATGAACAGCGGCTTGGCGGGATTGATCTGATGCATCCGCGTCATGTAGTCGATGGCGTCATCGGCCATCGCCGTGACCAGGTTCCAGCTGCCGGGCGCCTTGCCCTCGAAGGGATAGATCTGGGTGGTGTTGCGGAACAGGTTCGGCTGCCACTGGTTGGCGTCACCGCCCACGAAGCCGTAGAAGTAGTCGAAGCCCATGCCCGTGGGCCACTGATCGAACGGCCCGCTCTGGCTGGCCTGGAAGGCGGGCACGTTGTGGTCCTTCCCGAACCAGGCTGTGCTGTAGCCGTTGTCCTTGAGCAGACGGCCGATCGTGGCCTTGTCGCGCTCGATGATGCTGTTGTAGCCGGGGAAGCCCGTCGACTGCTCCGAGATCACCCCGAAGCCGGCGGAATGATGGTTGCGGCCGGTGATCAGCGCGGCCCTGGTGGGGGAGCACAGCGCCGTGGAGAACATGCGGTTGTACCGCAATCCCGCCTTGGCGACCCGGTCCATCGCCGGTGTGGGGATCACGCCGCCGAAGGTGCTGGGCACCCCGAACCCGGCATCGTCGGTGATGATCAGCAGCACGTTGGGGGCACTCTGCGGAGGCGTGATCTGCGGCGCCCACCAGGGCCTCGACTGCAGGGCCGTGTCCTTGATCACACCACCGAAGGGTGGCGCCGGGGCCGGCAGCTGGTTGCCGGGGATCGTGGTGGTGGCATTGGGGGAACCCGGAGTGCCGGTGATCCGCTGGGCCAGCGCGGGCACGCCGCCCAGTTGCCAGCCCAGCAACAGTGCCACCAGCGCCAGCATGGCCAGGCGGGTGATCGTGGCGTGAAAGGGACGCTTAGCCATGGGTGGAGGTGAGCGGGGAAGCCAGGCGGAAGCCGATATGGGAGGTGCCGGTGTCGGGACTCTGGGCCTCCCGGGCGGCAGGGCGGTAGCGGCTGCAATCGGTGGGAGAGCAGAGAAAGGAGCCGCCCTTGATCACGTGTTTGGCCACACCTGGATCGCGGGGATCGATGCTTTCGGCTTCCCGGTCGATGGCGGGATCAGGGCGCGCGGGCAGGCCGTCGTGGCCCGGGCGATACCAGTCCGCCGTCCACTCCCAGACGTTGCCGGTCATGTCGAACAGGCCGTAGCCGTTGGGGGGATAGGAGCCCACCGGGGCAGTGCCGGCAAAGCCGTCGTCACCGGAATCGCGGCGGGGAAACTCCCCCTGCCAGGTATTGGCCTGGCCTGGCTTCCAGGTGTTGCCCCAGCTGAACACCTGATCCCCTAGGCCTCCTCGGGCGGCGAATTCCCACTGGGCCTCGCTGGGCAGGGCTGAGCCGGCCCAGGCGGCATAGGCTTCGGCATCGACGAAGGCGATCTGCACCACGGGGTGGTCGCCCAGACCTGCGATCGAGCTGCCCGGTCCGCTCGGGTGGCGCCAGTCGGCACCCGGAACCCAGTGCCACCAGCTGAGCTCCTCGATCGGACCGTCGCCTGGCACCGGCTCGAACACCAGCGACCCGGGCTTGCGCTCGGCTGGGGCGAGATCGGGGAACTGGGCTGATGACAGGGGCTGCTCCGCCAGCGTGCGATACCCCGTGGCCGTCACGAAGGCCGCGAACTGCTGGTTCGTGATCTCATGGGCACCGAGACAGAAGGGAGTGAGGCGAACGCGGGCTTCTGAGCGTTCGTCGTCCAACTGACCGGCGGCGCCAATGCGATAGCTGCCTCCGGGAATCGCCATCATTTCCGCCGGACAAACAGGATCGGCAGATAGGGACGGTTGAGGTTGAACGAGTAGCAATGTGATCAAAACCAAGAACAGCCAGATCAGATCAAGACGTGGCATTCCTGGGCGACGGATGGTCGTTGCGCAGATCGTAATGCTGGTTCATCGCGTTTCGACATGATTGGACGATCGATTCGTAGGATTCCGTTGCATCACTGTGCACTGCATCACACATCATTCAGAATGAATGCGATGAAAACGCATGATCAGGGCAGCAGCGCAGATCTTCCCAGCCTTCCCCTGATCTTTCTGAACGATCGGGCCGAGCAGCACTGGGACGACACGGCACTGGCGGAACGAATCCATGCCGCCACCCCCCTGAGGGGGCTGGTGCGAATCGGCGAACGCCGCGGTTTCTTCCACCGCAATGCCGTTCTTCCGCTTGGATCCCTGGTCCTGTCCACCAGCGTCCACTCCCCCCTGGTGCTGGCGGCCGAAGACATCGAGCACGCCATGGTCGTGCTGACCTATGCCGGATCGGTCCAGGTGACCATGCAGCAGCAGCACTTCGAACTCAAGGGGCCAGGCGGTCTGCTCTATCTCCCCGGGGCTGCCTTCGAAGCACGCACAGGCTTTCTCCAGGAAGTGCTGATCCACCTCGATCCGGTGCGGCTGGCCCTCACGGCCGCCGCCATCGCTGGAGATGGCCATGGCCCACGGCCGTTCCGCAGCCGCCTGCAGCAGCCCAGGTACCTCAGTGCCCGCAGCAACCTGGAGCACGATCTGCTCACCACGCTGCGGCGTGTCCTGACGACGCTGGATGCATCCGCGCTGGAAGCTGCCGGTGGCTTTGCTGCGCTCGGAGTCGAAGAACTGCTGCTGCGATTGCTGGCGTTGTTGCTGTTTCCGGAGCTGCTCGGCGAGCAGTCGGGAGAGCCGAGGCGCCGGGCGCCCCAGCCGCGGGAGCAGGCCTTCAACGACCTGCTCGAGTGGATCCAGTCCCACCTGCACACCCCGATCACGCTCACGCAGATGGAGCAGCGCAGCGCCTATTCCCGCCGCACCCTCCAGATCCTGTTCCAGGAACGATTCAGCTGCAGTCCGATGCAGTGGCTCAAGGCCCAGCGCCTCGAAGCGGCCCGTCAGGCCCTGCTTCACCCGGAGACCACCGATACGGTGATGTCGATTGCCCGGCGCCATGGCTTCGGCGATCTCTCCAGCTTCGCCATGGGCTTTCGGCAGCGCTATGGCGTGGTGCCGTCAGCCCTGTTACGTCTGGGGCGCTCCGCAGACTGAAAGCCTTCCTGCGAAGCCGGGCAGCCTCGGGTGCGCAGAAGCACAGCAAGGGCGCAAGATCTCCCAGAAAAGAAGAGCAGATCGGCAGCCCAGGAAAGACTCTGGAGCTGCTCATGTCCTCTGACAAGACTGGTGCACGCTCTGGTGACATCCTTCCTGAACTTCGCCTCTTCACACCTCGTTCCCATTCCCCCCGAGCCCAGAAGCGCTGTGCTTCCCCCCACAGCCCCCCCGAGCATGCAAGGCAAAGCTGAATCTGTCCTGGCGCCATCTGGAGCTTGGCGGCAGCAACGATGGCCTTCAAGATAATTCCTACAATATCAACGAGAACGGCCTTGAAGTTGGCCTGAAGTTCTTCCTTTAGGCAGCCCTCACCCCTCGATCACAGACGGATCAGCCATGGCCTGAATCGAACGTCGCCAAACCAGATAGGGAAGGATGGTGATCATCATCAGCACTCCGTAGACCCCCGAGGGAAGGCTGTAGGCCGATAGCCCCATCTCCGGACCGGAGCCCCCCACCAACAGGGCTCCCACCGCGATCCCCACCGTGCCGTTCTGAAAGCCGCTTTCGATGGCAACAGCGCTCACCTGACTGGCGGGAAGGCGAAGGATCTGGGCCACTGCCGTACCGATGGCCAGCATCCCCAGGTTGAGCAACAGCAACACCGGACCAAGTGAAGTGAGGTTGGCGATCAGCGTCTGCCATTCGCTGAGGATCGTGATCGCCAGGATCAGCACAAACAGGCCGTTGGCCATCTGTTCGCAGGGGCGCTCCCAGCGCTGGGTCAGCGCCTGACTCCGCTGACGCAGGAGCACCCCCAGCAGCACAGGCAGGGTGGTCATCACAAACATCTTCAGGCCCAGTCCGGTGATGCTCACGGCCGGGAGGGCCGTGCCCATCAGGGCACGCCCTCCCACCGTGAGGATGAGGGGCAGGGTGATGGTGGTGATCAGGCTGGCCAGGGCTGTGAAGGAGATCGACAGGGCCACATCACCTCGCGCCAGGCGGGTCATGACGTTGGACGTGATTCCCCCCGGACAACAGGCCAGCACGAGCACCCCCACGCCCAGTTCGCCTGGCAGGCTGAACAAACGGATCAGCAGAAAGGCCACCAACGGCAGCAGGACAACCTGACAAAGCACCCCCGCCAGCAGCGGATGGGGCCGACGCAGAGAAAAACCGAAGTCGGCTGGAGTCAGGGACATCCCCAGCGTCAACATGATGAAGGCAAGCGCCAGGGGAAGGGCAACTGTGAACATGCCGGCAACAGAAGTGGGGGCATTCTGATGTGGCCCCTCTCTCAGACCACACCTGTTCATTCCGGCAGCGAGCCGCTGAGGTGTGGCGACCGGCTCAGTTGTCGATGAACACCGAATGGGCCGTCCTCACGACCCGTGGATCGGGCTCACCGACGACGTCGTGGTCTTTGTGCTCGTAGTCCAGGGCGTGGAGGACGCTGCGGATGGCGCCGAGACGGGCCCGGCGCTTCTCGTTCGAGTTGACGATCGTCCAT
>NZ_JAYGIC010000050.1:0-30805 GCF_034931105.1 Synechococcus sp. CCY9201
CGCTGGAACTCAGGCAGAGACAGGCCCTTCTGGAACTGGATGCCGTTGCGCGCCATGGCCAGAACAGTATCTGCGTACCACTCTAGTCGGGACAAATGGCCTGCACGGAGCGAGCTGGGTAATCAAGTGGTCTTAAGGGTGGTGTATCGGAAGAGCTGCGCGGCTCAGGGCTCTACAGGCTTAAACCTAGTTACCGGTAGGCAATGGGATTCTTATGCCTTCCTTCGAGAGCATGTCCCGAACATGCTGGAACCGTTCATACTGGGTTAGCGTAATCGGGCCTGAATATCCTTCGCTCTGCATCTTGCGAGGTGGATACTGCACATAGGTTTTCATCAGCTCTTTGACCGCTTCGCCAATGGTGACCAGCATCCAGGTTCGTTCCGTATAGTTATTCATGAAGATGTCGTAGCGTTCCTGGGGGTCTTGCCATAGGTCAAACAACTGCGGCACCACGGCGACATAACTCTCTGCCCCCTTCCATCCGAGGTTGGAGTCTACGGCCAGGCCTCCGGTCGTTCCACCATCGTCACCCCGTAGGTTAAACACGGCCTTGTAATTGTTCACCCGTACTGCGCCTGGTGTCAGTTCGTTTTCGGTGAAGTAGAACCAGGATTTTCGCTCACACTTACCGGTGCCAAGCAGCAACGGAGACATGTCATAGCTGTCAAAAGTGATCGGTTGTCCCTCGCGATCCTTGGTGGGCAGCGCTACCCCTGCAAGGGCTGCAAATGTGGCCATAAGATCGAGGCCGCCCACAATATCGTGGTTCTTGACGCCTGCTGCGATCTTCCCTGGCCACCAGGCAATGGCGGGGACGCGGTTGCCTCCCTCTCGGACAGTACCCTTGGTGCCCCGGAATGGGGTGTAGCCGGCGTCGGGATAGACATCCTGCCAGGCCCCGTTATCCGTGGTCCAGAAGACCAACGTATTCTCTGCCAGGCCAAGTTCGCGCACCTTGTCCATAATCGCCCCAACCCTGGCATCCAGCTCCACGATCGAGTCGGCGTACTTGCTCTTCGAAGGTGATTTGTGGATGAAATCAGGGTGCGGCAGGTTGGGCTGGTGCACCTTCATGAAGTTAACGCTGAGAAAGAAGGGCTGGTCGTCTTTGGCAGCTTCATCAAGAAACTCTATCGCTGCTTTTTCGACATAACCATCGAAGAAGGGAATCCCGACAACGCCTTGCTCAGGTGTATCTACGTACTGACCATTGATCTTGAAATCTTCCTTGGCCTCTTCACCGGCCTTGCCAGAAAGAGACCCTTTGGTCACTTTTTGGAACATGGTGCGTAGTTCTGGTTCCATGTCCGGGAACCAGGTGGGATCAGCATAGGTGTAAGCATTCAGGTGATAGAGGCCGACATACTTCATCTCGTCATAGCCCTGGGCATTGGGCAGTGCGTAGTCTGCCTCACCCAGGTGCCATTTCCCCGTGAAAAATGTGCGGTAGTTGCCCTGTTTCAGCACGGAGGCCAGGGTCCATTCTGCTGCAGGCAAGCCGCCGCCTTGCCCTTGAAAGGCCACGGTGGTCATGCCGCTGCGGTTGGGGATACGACCCGTGACCATGGCTGCCCGACCCGGAGTGCAACTCGGTTGGGCATAAAAGGAGAAGAAGGTCATGCCTTCAGCGGACATCCGATCGAAGTTTGGGGTCGGCATCCCGCGCCCCTCGCCGCCGCCGTAAGGACCTAGATCGCCATAGCCTGTGTCATCTGTCACAAGCAGGATGATATTCGGCTTCTTGTTCGACATTGGTTGTGGCTTTCAGTAATTGAGACTTTACCAACTTCTTGTCGTTTATGGTGAGTTCTTCGTATTTCTTTTGCTTTCGGGACATCCAGCGAAGGATTGAATTGCCTGTCCTCATGTGACTGCTTTTCTGGATCAGGCTATGCCCCTGATATCGCTAGTCTGGGCAGGTTGAATAGGGCTTTCGGTTTTGATGTAGACCTTGTGGGGATGTTCACCCTCCCAGAGGCTTGTGGGGCAAAACAGGGCAGTACCTTTGCACGAGCCGGGCCGGGCTGGTTTAAGTCTTCCAGCCATCGCTGAAGATGCGTCAGTACGCCTCTACTCGCCTTCGCAAGAAGCGTCCAACTACGCCCATGACTGTGCGCCACAGTCTCCTGATCAAGATGTTATCGAAGCAGCGTTTCCTTCCAGACCTGCTGATCCTGATCTTTTCGGCTAGCAGCTTGGCCACGAAGTCCTTGGATGTAACTGGCATCTCTGGCCGGAGTGGAGGATCTCTGGTTTGCGGCCAGTCAACGCCATCTCCATGCTGTCTTTAGGACAAGGCAGTGCCCGCAGCTGGCATACCCAAAGTGCATCAGGTCAACATCGGGGCCGGTGAAGGGTCTCGGAGGGCCGCTCACCGAAGAGCTCGGCGTACTGCCGGGAGAAGTGGCCAGGGTTGAGGAAGCCCCATTCCACGGCGAGGGCGCGGATCGTCATCTGGCTTGGATCGGCCCCCAGCAGTTCCTGGCGAATGCCGTGCAGGCGATGAAGCCGCAGATAGGTCATCGGACCCATCCCCAGGTGCTCCTGGAACCCCTGAATCAGGCTTCGCCGGCTGGTGTGCACCTCTCGGCAGAGGCCCTCCAGGTGAATGGGCTGTCTGGGATGGGCTTCCATCCACCGCTGGGCCGCCTTCACCAGCTCGATCCGCGAAGGGGCCCGGGGCAGGCTGTCGCTGGCATGCCCGCCATGGATCAGGCCTTCGAGAACCAGAGGTATCAGATCGTTGCTCACCAGCTCGTCGAAACCAGCCACCTGCTCAAGGGTGGGATCGGCCTCGAAGCTCGCGAAGAGCTGCCGCAGGTAGCGCCGCAACCGCGCAAACCGGCCTGGATCCAGGCTGAGCCAGTTGCGGGGCAGTACCTGCTCCAGCACCGAGCAGCCGAGCCGGTCGGCCCGATGGAGGAACTCCATTCGATTGATCAGCAGCAGGGCCAAGTCGCACGGGCCAAAGGTGGTCAGATGGATCTCGCCGGCGCCGGAGAGCCCGAACAGGGCCCTGGGCAACAGCGGCTGGCCATGGCTGCGCATTGGGGCTGGCAAGGTCGCATCGCCGTCCAGATCCCTGTGCAGATCAATCGTCACGATTTGGCTGCCACGCGGCTTGGGGCCGGCACAGTGAACCGGCCTGTCGACCCGAATGCGAAGCAGCCGCAGCGGACCCAGCAGCAGGGGCAGCAGAGTTCCCCTCAGCTCACCCCCGGCGAGCTGAGTGACCTTCAGGGACAGGCCGAGTGCGTCCAGCCTGGCCTGCAGGCACTCGACGCTGTCAATGGTCAGCAGGGGAGGCATCTGAACAAGGTCGCATCGTCTGCGGGTTTGTCTCTGACCATTCTGTCCTCAGCTGTGGGCGCCCCATGGGCGTTGATGCCAAGCATCCGTTCAGCGGAGCCAGCAGGTTCAAGAAGGTCCGGGCAGACGGAATCCTGGAAGGCAGCCAGAACGCCAGAACGAACGACAATGCTGGCTCTGATTGACCAAGCATCACCTCATCAAAAGCCCTTCAGCACGATTCGTTGAGCGGATTCACCTGGGGCTAACCCTCAAACGAAAAGATCTGTTTCCAGTCGTTCTGCATGCTGATCACCACCCATCCCTCCTGCTTGGCTTCGTCGTAGAGCTCCTGGGTGAAGGTGCCCACCTTGGTGTCCGGTAGCCCCTGGGCTGGGCCATAGGCATACTCCCTGCTGGCATCATCGTGCAGCACGATCATCGCCAAGTTGGCTTCTCCTCCTGCCTTCGTGTATTCCAGCATCTGCCGGTCGCCCGTGGAATTCCCGAATGCCGCCGTGGGCCGGCGACCGATCATCAGATGGATGCCTTCTGGCTTGCCAGCGTTGTTGTTGTCGAGCAGAAGCCTGGGTTCCTTGGTGAGAAAGGGCTTGCCCGTGCTGGTGTAGCCGTAGCGGGTGCTGCCGGCCGTGCCGATCACCTGTTCAGGGGGGATTCCATAGACCTCCTCCGCATAGACACGCACAAAATCCTGGCCACCACCCGTGGCGATGTAGGTGCGATAGCCCTTTGCGCGCAGCAGCTTGAGCAGCTCCTGCATCGGCTGATAGGTGAGTTCGGTGTAGGGGCGTTTCCAGCGTGGATGTTTCGCCGTGGCGAGCCAACGCTTCACCTCTTGATTGAAGGTGACAAGCGGCATTCCGGTGAGGGTGGCGGCTGCCAGTTTCTCAAGATCCGGCACCGTCAGGCTCTCCAGACTCGTTCTGTCACCGGACAGCCCAGAGAGCACGGTGGCGTAGGGCTTTTCCTGGGCAAGCTCAGGCTTGGATTTCACCAGCTCAGGCACCCGTTCGAGGATGTACATCACCTGCGTGTACATCGGATGTTCCACCCAGAGGGTGCCGTCCTGGTCGAAGGTGGCGATGCGTTCCTCTGCAGGAATGAATTCAGGACTGCGGGTATCGGTGGTCTGGGAGACAAAGGTGAGGATACTGTCTTTGGCAGCCCCAGGATTCCAGGAAGGCAGCGGATCCAGCGGCTTGGCAGAAACTCCTGGCAGGCCGACGACAACGGCAAGCAGTGTGGCGCAGAGCAGTGTGCCCAGCGACTGAATGATGGTTCTGCGCCTCAGTGGCATTGTCGACGAATTGCTCATGAGTCTGAACGCGATTGCAGATCCGAGGCCCTCCTCGGTGTCAGGTGGATTCTGAGCCAGCCGAGGGGCTGAGCTGATCCGCCCGGAAGGTCTTCAGGATGCTGACGCCGGAGAGAATCAGGTTGATGCCCACCAGCAGCCCCAGCAGGCTGAGGGAATCGAAGGGCCAGTTGCTCCAGATCAGGATGCCGAGAATAATGCCGGCAATACCAGTGGCGAGAAGCAACTTGCGATGTTCCTCTCGGCCATCAAAGGCGTTGATCACCTGGATGGCTCCCTGGATGAAGAACAGAATTCCAATCACCAGGGTGAGATCCAGGATCGAGAAGACTGGATGGCGCAGGATCCAGAAGCCAATGATCAAATAGAAGATGCCGAGCAGGATGGCCAGCAAGTGTTGACCAGCCTTTGCCTTGCTGAGCTGTAAGCCATGAAACAGCTGCAGAAAGCCGAACAGCAGCAGCACGAAGCCGATCACATTGAAGGTGAAGATCGTTGCAAAGAGAGGGTAAAGAATGGCTAGGGCCCCCAGCACGATCATCAGGATCCCCATGGACCTTGACGTCTTCAAGCGCTGGGCCCAGGCGTGATCAGAGTCGCTCATGATGGTGCTCATGGTGTGGGTGCTCCAGTTACTCGCTCGGGTGACCGGCCGCCTTCACTTTTGCCAAGATCGCGTCGAGGTTGTAGGTGGCAGGGGATTGAAGCGGTGGGTACGTCTTGTAGGACATCAACTGTTCTTCCCACAACTGCTGGCCGATCGGCAACATGTTCCAGTCGTATTGGTAGGCCGTGACCGGGCCGCCCAGGGCACCGCCAATGCTCATCGCGGTTTCCTGGGCGACGCCAACGGCCTGCTCAAAGGGATCGCGCTTGATGTTCTGAACCAGTGTCCAATGGAAGGGGATCAGGGGCATGATCCAGCCGTCAGCTCCTGGCTCAGACATGGTGTAGTACATCTTCCAGTTCTTGTACCTCACGGCTGATGGAGTGGCCCCGGAGTAATAGAAGAAATAATCTCTTGCCGACTTGTCCGACTTGGCTTCAAGGTAGTCGCGCTGATTGACGCCATCCAGTGTGGTCTTGACGATGCCGGGATAGTTTCCGGCCTCGATCTGCTTCTTAAGGGCGTCTCCCTTGGCTCCACCGCCGATATCCACCAGGGTCGGAACCCAGTCCAGGGCGGCGAAGAGTTGGTCTTTCACGGTGCCCGGCTCGATATGGCCGGGCCAGCGGACCACCATCGGGGCCCGATACCCACCTTCGTAGGCTTCCCCCTTCTGACCCTTGAAGGGAGTAACACCACCGTCGGGGAAGGATATCTTCTCGGCGCCGTTGTCGGTGGTGAAGACGATCAGCGTGTTGTCGAGCTGGCCCATGTCATCGAGCTTCTTGAGCACGTAGCCGATGTTGTCGTCCATTTGCTTCATGCCAGCTTCGTTGACTCCCCAATCCTTTCCGCCCTTTGTCGACACCATATCCATGTATTTGTCCGAGAGCACGGTGGTGACGTGCATGCGGGCCGGGTTGTACCAGACGAAGAACGGCTTGTTGGTTTTCTTGGGATCGTTGCGGTCGAGGAAGTCGATCACCTTGGCCGAGATCTCTTCATCCACGGTCTTGGATCGCTCCAGAGTCAGCGGTCCCTCGTCTTTGCAGGTCTGGTTCTTTTCAGTGCCGTCGGACGACGTGCACCAGATCACCGGGCGGGGCGGGGTGAGGCAGGTGGTGGTCTTGGGATCCACGGCACCGGCTACGGCAGGCAGGCCAGGTACGGGAGTGTTCTGGCAAGGGGGTGCAATGGCCTGTTGCGTCGGCGAGCTGTTGATGTCGGGGAAGCTCACCTGCTGCATGGCATCGAGGTGATATAGGTAGCCCCAATACTCCTCGAAACCATGCGCCGTAGGCAGGGACGCGGTGTGGTCGCCCAGGTGATTTTTTCCGAATTCTCCTGTGGTGTAGCCCTGATCGCGAAGGAACTTGGCCAGTGCGGGCGTTCCTGGCTTGAGGTAAGTGGGGCTGCCGGGCAGCTGGGGCGGGATCATGCCCGTTCGCAGGGGGTACATGCCCGTGAAGAACGCATTGCGGCCCGATGTGCAGCTCTGCATGGCCACGTAATCCATGAAGATCGCACCCTCTTTGCCGATCCTGTCAATGTTGGGGGTTTCACCCACCATCAGGCCGCGGTGGTAGACCCCCGGCTGCATCCAGCCGATGTCATCGCCCATGATGAAGAGGATGTTGGGCTTGTTCGCGAATTTCTCGGTGGGCATTCCCATCGTCCGCGCCACTGGCTGACCGGTGGGCATCGCTGTGGGGTTCGCGGAGGCCTTGTTGAGGTCTGGGCCTTTCGCGCCGCAGGCCACCAGCGAACAACTTAAGAACAACGCCAGCACCAGGCTGGCCAACCGACGGATCGTTGGTGCGAGTGGGGCCATGCGCCGAGCTGGGGACCTGAAGAGGGCCGCGACCCCTGATGGGAGCGCAGGTCAGAACCCACATTTCCATGCAATGGTCGAGGACAAGGCCGAGGAGCTGACTTTTTTGCCCGAATTGAGCAGGCGTGCCCAACTGAGTCGCAATCACTACACCTCAGTAGGGCTGGTGACCAGTCGAAAACCGATGTGGGACGTGCCTGTATCCGGTTCGAGGGCCTCCCGGGCCGCCGGGCGGTAGCGGCTGCAATAGTTCTTCGCACAGAGGAAGGAACCACCCTTGATCACGTGCTTGGCGATACCTGGCTCGCGGGGATCGAAACTCAGTTCCTGCTCTGTCACAGCTGGATTCACATGATCGGCCATGCCCTGGTGGCCGGGTCGGTACCAGTCCTGCGTCCACTCCCAGACGTTGCCGGTCATGTCCTGGAGCCCGTAGCCGTTGGGCGGAAAGCTCCCCACCGGGGCCGTGCCGAAGTAGCCATCCTTCTCCTTGTTGTGGATGGGGAACTCCCCTTGCCAGGTGTTGGCCTTCTTCGCTGAATAGGTTTTCCCCCAGCTGAAGATCTGATCGGTGAGGCCGCCCCTGGCGGCGAATTCCCACTGGGCTTCGGTGGGAAGCTCCTTGCCGGCCCAGGCGGCATAGGCCTCGGCATCCCTGAAGGCGACCTGCACGACGGGATGGTTGGCCAGGCCTTCCAGATCGCTTTCGGGGCCCTGCGGATGCCGCCAGTTCGCCCCGGGAGTCCAGTGCCACCAGCTCAGGTAGGTGACTTCACCTCCAGGAGCTGGGCTTTGGAAGACCAGGGCACCGGGAGCACGTTGATCGTCAGCCAGATCGGGGTACTGATCCTTGGGGATCGGCCGTTCCGCGACGGTGACATAGCCCGTGGCCTTCACGAACGCATCGAACTCGGCATTGGTGACTTCATGGCGGTCGATGCAGAAACCCTCCACCGTCACCGCATCAACTGAGAGCTCATCGGGGTAGTGATCATCCGACCCCATACGGAACGTGCCGCCGGGGATCCATTCCATGCCCGCCTGGCAGGAAGGAGGGGCCTGCACGGCATTCGCCTCAAGCGGCTGAATCAGCAATCCCAGGATGAGAAGGGTCGTGGCCAGCAGACGCCAGGGCATGAAGTCTCCGCTTGGGGGTGTATCCAAGAGCCTGAGAGTATGGAGGAAAGCCTCTGCGCATGGTTCCTTCACCAACCTCTCTCGCTCTTGAAGTGCTGCCCCTTGCCTTGGGGGCAGCCGTGAGCCCACTGCTGTTGGTGGGTCAGGTGCTGACCCTCACTGCTCCAGGGTCCGGCCTGCGTCGGGGATGGTGCTTTGCCCTTGGCTCGGCCTTGGTGGTGGCCGTCTGGGCGGTTCTGGGCCTGGCCACAGGAGCAGCTCTCCCAGCCAGGACCCCCGGCCCAGACCCAGTTTCAGCTTGCCTGCATCTGGTGCTGGCGATCGTGCTGGTGGTGCTCGGCATTGAGATGCTGCAGCGGCCCGAACATCAGAAGGCTGCCATGCCCGCGTACGTTGCCCATCCTCTGCGCGCTTCTTTTCTGCTTGGTATGGGCCTCATGGTCGCCAATCTCACCAGCTTGGTCTTGTTCTTGCCCGCGATTCAGGATTTGGCCCGATCTGGGGTTTCAGCCATGACGCGGGCCTTGATGGCGGCGCTGGTCAGTCTGATCACGCTGCTCCCGTCCCTGGGCCCGCCGTTAGCCCTGGCGCTGGCGGGCTCATCAGGCCGGCGTAGTCTTCTGGCCCTCAGTCGCTGGAGCGAACGCCATCAGCGGCAGATCAATGCTGCTCTCTGCTTCGGGTTCAGCATCTACCTCGCCACCAGCGGTCTTCTTAGGCTCTGAAGATGACCAGCTCAACCCGTGCGGGAGACTCAATGTTGAGAGAGATTCGATGGATGCCTTGCCCGGAAGCTGTCATGACAGATAACACCAATCCACCGATCTGAGGACGGCTCCCTCAACGACCCAGCGATCAAGGATAGATCGTGCCCAGCCACGATCTTATCCGGTGGTTGGACTAGTCCTTTTCGCTATTGACCAGTGGCTTATGGTAGATACGTCGGTCCGAATCTCAGCTTCTCTTCTGATTCTTGGCTAGATCAAGCAGCCTGTCTGACTTGGTCAACGTCGCCTCTTTTGTGGAATCTCCAGTTTATCGTAAGACAAAGCCAAGGGCTAAAGAGCTGCTGCCAAGGCGGCGATCTTGCACCCGTCTGAGGATGACTTATTGTTACGGATCTGACGGCTTGGTTGATGCAGTAGAGCGGTTCAGCACAGCCTGCAATGGCTGACAGAAAAAGCAATAACAATGCATCCATGAAGATGCGGCACGTCGTTGAATTAAACTCGGGAACATAATTCGTCAGTCTCGCGGCAGTGTTGATGCATCCAAGTGCAATTTGCAGCTGCCCTGCCTTCCTGGCTTCCTGCTGTAGCGTGGCGAGCTGGGAGAGCCGATTTGCCAGTATCTGCGGGCGTTCGTAGTCCCAGTCCTGGTGAAGACCATCATGGGCACGGGCGATGTAGTCGTCTGCCTGGCGCGACCCCCCCCCCCCATTTCTCCGCAGCATGCTGAACGATCTCTCGGCGGGTCATGCCGATCGCCATCATCTGTGCCGCTTCACGCTGGCGTTCCAGTGCCTGGACTTTTGTGTATTTCCTGGCCATGCACTCAGCTTTCCGTGCAGGCAGTGCCCCCCGGTTTCAGGAACGATGTCACCCCTCTCATCCCTAAATCCGGGGGCTTGATGGAGCAGAGCAATGCGTCGTTACAGCGAGGCCGACAAGGCTGATGTGAGTGAGGAGGCGGATGAGCCCGCTGCACAGGCAGAGCATGACCCCGGATTGTAGAAGAGCTGGGCATCCACGTGATCACTCTCT
Source organism: Synechococcus sp. CCY9201 (assembly GCF_034931105.1). NCBI lineage: Bacteria > Bacillati > Cyanobacteriota > Cyanophyceae > Synechococcales > Synechococcaceae > Synechococcus > Synechococcus sp. CCY9201. The sequence continues at coordinate 9,966 of NZ_JAYGIC010000050.1, forward strand.
ACAAATGGAGGAAGGCCTGGCGGTTGCAGAGGGACGTGGTGCCGGCATCCGAGAAGGTCCCTGACGGCTGGGGCGCTGCCGTCAAGTTCACGGTGGTGATGGAGACGGCTGGCCTTAATGCCACACGCCTATGCCCACCGTGCACATCTGATCTGCGAACTTCCGCCGATGGTGGCCGCCGCCATGGGCCATAGCGTCGAGACACACCTGGCGGCCTTGCCATCAGCTCTTCCAGCACTGCCACTTCCGCCTGTTCATTCTTTCCGATCTGCCCTTGCAGGTGTTGAGTTTCTTTCCCGTAGGGCTGCTGTCACCCGAACGCCATGCCGCGCCCGTGTACCCATCATCCGGGTGGTGGCATAATTCCAGCCCGCTGAGATCGCGGTGCCCACGATCGGCACCGCTGTTTTGATGATCGCCTTCTGAGTGATCTGTTTGGCGATGCGTGGACCAAGCACCGTTCTTGCCGCTGCCTGGATTGCCGGGGTATTGCCATGGATCAGGCGCACCAGCTGAGCTCGCGCCACTTTCGGCCCATAGGCCTTGATTCCCATCCCTTCCCTCAGCACTGGCCTCGGCACCCGACAGATCACCGGCAACGGCCGCATACTTTTCGGCCAGTTCACAGAGCTTGCCTGCGATCGCATCGGTGGGCAGGCCGGGGTACTTGCCCCGTAGGTAGGCGGCCCCGCCCTTCTCCATCACCTTACGGTCATAGCTGCTCAGGCAGCTCTGCATGAACTTGGCGAACCAGGTGCCGTCCTTGATGGCCTGGAAGCCGAACGACTGGGCCGTCTCTTTCAGGTCGGAAACTTCAGCCAGGATCCCAGCCTTGATCGCTTCCGGGTCGTATCCGCCATCATCTGCAGCTGGATTTGCGTTGGCCACGGCGGCTGGACAGGATCCACCGTCATTCCACTTCCGTTTCGGTTGACTCGGCTCCATTTTTGATTGATTAAACTTAGCCGTACCTGGACTAAGTTGATTCCATTGCGGACCCTGGCCATGCAGGTGAACCTCCACGACGCCAAGACCCACCTCTCCCGCTACGTGGCGCAGGCCCTTGAAGGGGAGGAGGTGGTGATTGCCAAGGCTGGCCGTCCACTGGTGCGGCTGGTGCCGGTGCACAACCCCTCCGAGGTCCGGCGAGGAGGGTTCCTGCAGGGTGCCGCCGTGGCCCGTGCCGACCTGAAGGCTGACTTCGCCAGCGAGATCGACCATCTGTTCGGCTGATCAGGCCATCGTGACCCGAACCGAGCCCCTGCCCCTGCTCCTGGACACCCAGCTGCTGCTCTGGTGGGCCATTGAACCTAAGCGCCTGCCAGCAGCCGTGGCCGGCCTTCTGGCTGATCCGGCCCAGCAATTGGTCCTCAGCGTGGTGAGCCTCTGGGAAGTGGCGATCAAGTCGTCACTCGGGCGAGCCGATTTCCAGGTGGAAGCTGCTGCCCTGCGCCTGGGTCTGCTTGGCCAGGGATTCCGCGAGCTGCCTGTGCGCGCCGAACACGCCCTGGCCGTCCAGCACCTTCCATGGCTTCACCGCGATCCGTTCGACCGCCTCCTGGTGGTGCAGGCCCAGGTGGAAGGCCTGCGGTTGTTCAGTGCCGATCGCACCCTGGCGGCCTACGGACCACCTGTGGAAACCGTGGGTTGATCCGCAGCCCGCGCCCGATGTCCGCATGAGCCGCCAAGGCCGGCCCGGAACCCTCAGGGGTCCCGCGTCTGTGCCTGTGCTGCTCCTTCAACGCCTCCTTCTCCGCCTCTGGCCGCAGCGGGCCCGATCGGTCTCACTGGCCCTTCCGGTCTCCCCCGGTCACAGCCAGGCCGTGCCAGGCCAGCAGGATCTGCTCAGCGAGCTGCAACTGCTCCAGCTGGGCCACAGCCTCCAGCAGCAGGCCCAGAAATCGGGTCGTTACGACGGTCCCGCCGCCGAGGCCCTGTTAGGCATCGCCGATGCCCTGGAGCTTCACCACGGCTGGGATCCGCTACTGGTCGAGGCCTGCTGAAGCTCTTGCCCGCAGACGTCTGCGCCAGGCCGATTTCCAGCAAGTCGGCCTGGCGGGCCGTGGCCTTGCTCATCGCCACCTGGCAGTGCTCCAGGTGATACAGAACCGGGGAGTTCGGGCTGGGGAACTTGCGCCGCCAGTGCTGACCTGCTCGAAAGAGGCCGCTGTTGCGCCAGCGGGCCAGGGTTCGTTCGCTCACGCCCAGGTGTTCACGGGCCTCGCGGGCCGTTGCTCAGAGGCCGGGATGACAGGAATGCATCGGCTGATGGCAGTTGTGCCCGCAGGGGCTGGGGATGCACCCGAGGACCCAGGAGGCGCCGGCCGAGTGCACGGGAGGCTATCGGACCCGCCCCTGTCAGCCCCTGTCCGGCCATTCCCGCTGGTGCGCAGCCTGCGCACGGGCCTGGATTTTGCGCACATCATGCGCACGACGGTCCAAAACAGGGCATAAAAAGGGCTCCCGGGAAATCCGAGAGCCCTTGGAGTAACTGGAATCGGGGCGACAGGATTCGAACCTGCGACCTAGTGCTCCCAAAGCCGTTGGCGGCAACCGTGAGACTCATGACGGGACAGGCAAACCCATTGCTACAGCACGAGTCTATCGATCTCAGCTTGTGCAGAGTTGGGTGTCATGGGGTGGCGCTGTGTGCAGCCTGCACACACAATGTGTGCAGATCTCCCGCTGAGACTGGCTTTCGATGTGTGCAGCACCTGTCTCATGGGCTAAGAGCTTCCGCCAGCAGGTGGTCGCCAGTTCCGCCAAGGGGTGGAACGTGTTCCCGCATCGCGGCCAGATACGTCTCCAGGTACGGGAGGAGCAGGGCAGCAGCAGCGTGATCCTTCCGTACAGCTGGCAGGCATCAGCAACGGGAGATGCCCTGCTAAGGGTGCGGCTGATTTACCAGCAGGTCTGCGCTGGCCAGACGCTCAAGGGAGCCGCGGAGATCGTGAACGGCGCCAGTAGTCGCACGGAGCACGACTGGGCGAGTGCCATCGAGCGGTTTGAGCAGCACAAGAAGTCGTTCGGCAATGCCGTCTCCGAGGCCACCTGGCGGGCGAAGTACCATCCCACGCTCCGCATCGCCCTCGATTGCCTGGACGCCCGCCAGCCGCCCTGTAATGCAGATGAGCTGCTCGATGCGGTATTGATTCGCTGGGATCCAGGCAGCCGGTCCAGGCAGATCGCGGCCCAGAACCTGGCCCAGTTCCTCAACTACTGCACACAGCGGCTTCACTTCAAAAGCTGCTGGATGCCGCCCCCGAAACTTGCCAGCCACGTGGGGCAGAAGCCAAGGGGCGTGGCCAAGCGCGATGGATATCCCCTGCGGGACGCTCAGATCCTGAGGCTGATCGATGGGCTCCCCACCGATGAAAGTGGAATCCGCTGGCGCTTTGCTGTGCAGCTGATGGCCACCTATGGCCTGCGGCCTGAAGAACTGCGGTATCTGGTGCTCAAGCCGGGCCTGGATGGGCCTCAGCTGTGGTGCACCTATCAGAAGAAAGGCGGCGGTGGGCAGACCAAACCGCGCCAGCTGTTCCCCCTTCCTGTACGAGACCTTGACGGCACATCAGCAGATTGGAACCTCATCGGCCGCCTGCAATTACGGGAAGAGCTTCCATTGCTCGGCGCCCCAGGCCGCGGGGGCGAAGCTGCGAACACCTACCTCAAGCGGAAGGAGATCTGGCAGCAGCTCAGGATCGAGGCTGAAGCCTTCGGAGAGGTACTGGTGCCATACAGCCTCCGGCATCGCTACAGCTACGAGGGCCACCGCCTAGGAATCGCTGCCAAGGACCTGAGCCAGGCTATGGGTCACAGCCTGGAATGCCATCTGCGCGCCTACGCACAGTTCACCAGCAACGAAACGGCGAATGCCTTTGCTATGGCAACGGCGCGACTCGAGGCAGGTTTACCTGTGGCCTGCCACGAGGGACCACCTTCTGAGCCGAACCAAGCCTGAACCACAACAGCCTCTCCGCGTTACATCGAGGCAGTTAAGGCTGATGTGAGGAGACGGATGAGCCCGGCCGCACAGGCAAAGCTTGGCCCAGAATTCAGAAGAGCTGGGCATCCAGGTGATCGCCTTCTGCAACTGGAGGAAAGCTTGGCGCCTGCAGTGAGAGGTGGTGCCCGCATCCGCCGAAAGGGAACCAGAAGGCTGGAGTACTGCCGACAAGTTCACGGTGGCACTGGAGACCGCTGGGCTGACCTTAGTCGGAATCACATTTTAACTCAGAAAGAGCTTTGATTAGCTTTTCTCGGCCGGTAGCACCTGGTACATCCCCAAGCATCTCGATGAACACCATCAGGGGACCGACCTCTTCTAAGAGCTCACTGGGATAGTAGACATCCAGATCCAAGAGAACACGCAGGAGCATTTCTTTGCGATGCATTTCCTTGACCGGATATTTCATTACCAACTGGGGAATCACCATCAGTGGCGGGATGTCCTTGATTGAGCACCATTGCCGAACATATTCCGATAGCAGCTCGCTGAGCTCCTTGCTATCACGCTGACTTAGTGATTGCGCTCCAATACCCTCTAGCACCAGCAAGCCAAGCGAGACCATGAACAAGTTGCCCGCATCGATGGGCAGACCAGTCTTAGGGTTTTCCAAGAAGAATGGCATTTTCAGCAATCCAGGTAGACCTTGAGGCAGAGGGCCTAGGCCATCGGCAAAATGCGTCTCAATCCAATCGCATCCTGCTAGGCGGGCCAGAGCAAGATTCGCCTGAGCAAGTGAATCTAATGTCTCGGGACCAATTTTCTTGACTCGTGCCGTACGCAAGTAACTGATCTGGGATGTGGAGATCCCGCTAGAGCCAGGGACCGCCCAAGCCGTAAGCCTCTGCATTTGCTGGTGTGATAGACCATTTCGCAGAATCAGAGCCTTAGTTGCCTTGGCAAGTGCAAATCTGCCAGACTCGAGCCTTTTGAGCTGTGTATCCATGGAGGAAACTGTCTTTCCATTTAAGTATATCATTTATCCGCAGATTAACCCATGGCACAACTACCGAGAACCCTTCTGGCTGGATGATTCGACAGCCCACGAAAGCTGGCTTTTGCGATAGCTCTGCGGGTCGCGCTACGGCAATCTGCTAATCTAATTCTATTAGCAAGAAATATGCATAGTCTGGCCTGGAGTCTGGCTGGTTCGATGTCATGGCGACACCCTTGAGACCCGACGCCAAGGTGCAGGCCATAGAGGGGATGGGCATCGGCGCAAACTTCCGCTGCGATAGACGCCTCAAGGATTTGCCGACCCAACGGCGGAGGGGCATTTCAGTTCCATTGGCGTGGCTGTACCGCGGGCCGGTCACTGCCCCCAGCAGCGGAGGCCAGCCAAGTCTTGTAATCGGCGGGGATAGGGGCGACTCGCCAGCTGCCAATGCCCGATCCCCACGGTGAAACCGAGCTGATGAAAGGTGGCTGTGTCACCACCGCCATCGGCAGCGGCAGGGATCTGCGATACACCGAGCGCAACTGGGGTCGGCGCTTGATGGTGGAAGGCCCCGACAGCGGCTGGATGCTGGATGGAGCTGCTCGGCGAAGCTGCAGAGTGAAACGCTTGAACCTCAGAGCGTTGGACGACGGCCGACAACACTGCGCCCATCAACCCTGTAGCCGCTCAGCGCGACGGCCGACTCGGACCATCCGTGCTAGTACGGATGTACGCGTTGCCTTTAGGGGTATGGGTCTCCGTCTGCGTCACTCTGCGCTGGAAAGCAGCGGATCCTTGGAACAACCAATCGAGGAGTGGCCCTTCCTCGATCAGGAGGTGCTGCTGCCCGCCCGCAGCCGCAAGGTCTGCATGACCTGCCACTGGTTCAGGCACCACGCCGGCCCCAACTGCATCCCGCTGCTTACCTGCCAGCTGCACCAGGGTCTGATCGCCCAGGGCGAGCACCTCACCAGTCGCTGCCAGGGCTGGACCGATGACATGACCCGCCAGCGGGGCTGGGCACCGGAGGTGGCATGAGCCGCCGGCGACCGGTCGTGGGTGTGATGGGCGCGGGGGATGCGGCCTCCGCAGAAGCCATGCGGCTGGCCGAGCAGCTGGGTGAGCGCCTCAGTGCCAGGGGGTGGGTGCTGCTCACCGGTGGCCGGCCGGCGGGGGTCATGGCTGCGGCCAGCCGCGGCGCAGCTCGGATGGAGGGGCACCTGGTGGTGGGGGTGTTGCCCGAGCAAGGGAACGGTGAGGACAGGCAAAACACGGCGGATCTGGACCTGGCCCTGTTCACCGGCATGGGTAAGGCCCGCAACGTGATCAACGTGCTCAGCGCCGATGTGGTGGTGATCTGCGGTGGCGGCGTCCCCGGCACGGCCTCGGAAGCCGCCCACACTCTCAACGGCGGCAGGCCGCTGATCCTGTTGGCGGTGCCGGCGCTGTGGCGGGAGTTCTTCTGCTCGCTCAGCAAGGGGGTGGAGTGTGCGAGCGACGTGCAGGAGTGCTGCCGGTTGATCAAGGCCCGCATCAAGGATGCATGAGCCGGCCATCACCTCGAGTCCCGCTGACCCCGCAGGAGGGCTGGTTGAGCGACGGGCGCCAGGTGTTGCGCTTTCGCCCGAACCGCTGGGAGCGGGAGCGGGAGCGGGATATCTGGAGATCACCAGTGGCGAGCTGCTTCCAGACCCCGGCCATGAGATTCCATTGCTGAACAAGAGACAGGAGTTGAGCTGGACCAGCCAGCATCAGGAGACCTGAATACAGCCAAGCAGAGTTTCTCATGTCTACTGCTTGGATACAATGGATTCACAAATCAGACCATTGCGCCTGGGCCACCGAAGGCGGCTTGCAGCCGCCTTCGCCGTGCGCATTCAGGCCACTACTTAGCGCCCGCGTTGAACTGGTAGTTGCCTTCGAACTGGTCGAGAACGATGGTGTTGGGTGGGTTGGAGTCGGCGGCGGCCGTCAGAACCATCTCCTTGTCGAGTTGGCGTGATCTGAACTGCCATCCCGTCGGCAAGGTCAGGCGCTTGCCCAGGGTGGGCAGGTTTGCGATGGTGTTGTTGGGGTCGGCTTTCAGAGACAAGCTGAACATGGTGTACACGGCGCCCTCGGGAGTGATCAGCTCATAGACCGTTTCGCCCGCATTGAAGATCATGCGACTGTCACGTTTTGAGACCAACGGCTTGTAGGCCACCGGCGGTCCGGAAACGAACTTGTCGAAGCTTGGGACTTCGAAGGTGCCGTCCAGGTTCAAGGGGATCGTGCCGATCACTCTCTGCTTGCAGCCATCCCAAGACGACGCGGTGATGGTGTTCGCAACCAGACGCCGCGGGCCATTGAAGAAGATCCCATCGCCTCCGAACTCCTTCTTCAAGATCTCCGCATTCAGAGCGCGGAAGCGTGCGTCCATCACGTCGTTGGGTGCGGGAAGGGCGTTGCTGAGAGAGTTGAAGTAGTTGCCGATTCCGTCGCCGTTGGGCTGGCGGAACATGAACAGAATCTCGTAGAAAGCCCTGCCGCGCCAGTTCTCAGCCTTGATCGGGCAGGGATCCGTCAGGTTGATGATCGGTCCGGCTGCCGGTTTGGCTTGGGCTTGTGCCGTGGGGTGCCAACCCACCGAAGCAACCAGCGCGGCAGCGGTGAAGAAGGCAGGCAAGACGTTATGCGTAAACTTCATGATCGAATCCTTTCGATGGGTTGGTTGCGGGTGAATCGAGAGAGCGAATGGCGATGAGCGCTGATCAGAAACCGAGATCGACGAATCCGATCATTGCGCCTGCATCACCGCCGGCGGCTTCCAGCTGCCTTCTCCAGGCGGCAGGATCGACGGCGGCGTGTCCTTCGGCCAGTACAGGCGCATCACCATGTAGAGCGGGCCGTCCGGTGCGGGCAGCCAGTTGGCTTCCTTGCCTTTGCCGGGCGAATCCCTCTGGATGAGCAGCGTGAGCGACCCATCCGCGTTCTTCTGCATCGCGGGCAGCATCGGAGAATTGATCAGGTAGCGGTTGATTGGGTTGTCGATCAGCAACTGCGTCTTGCCGTCGTACATCGTCACCGACCAGAAGGCATTCACCGGCGGCAACTGGTCCTTGGCGAAGGTCAAGGTGTAGCGGTGCTTGCTGCTGTCCAGCGCGGTTCCGGTGCCGTCGGTCTTGGCCAACGGGTACATGGCCTCGGCGGCGTCGTTGCCGTAAATCCCGGCCATCGCGGCGGCGGCGCGCAGCTCGTAGTCGCCCTTGAAGAAGGCGCGGTCGCCGAAGGCTGCACCGACCAGCCAGCCGTTGATGTCCTTGCCGATCCTGTCGCGGCGCCTTTCGATCGCCTCGTAGCCCTGCTGAACGGCCAGGCCCACCGCCGCCTTGTGTTCTGGCGAGAGGTCCTTGAAGAGGAAGATCTTGCCCGGGCCGATGCCGATGCTGGCGAACCTGGCGCGCAGTTCCCTTTCTTCCGGCACCACCGGCGCGAACTGCAGCAGAAAGTCGAGGGTGGTCGCGAAGTCGGTCTTGAACGGGGCCTGGCCAACGAAGGGCGGGAAAGCGATGGCCGGTGCGGCGGGCGGCGTGGGCTGCTTCAGGAAGGCCGAAAGCGGCTCGGCGCGGATGCCGGCCTGCACCTTCTTCACGTTGTCGATGTCGGCGGCGTTGAAGAGCTGGGTGCGGAAGATGATCAGGCTGAATGGCGTCTCTGAGCGGAACACCTTGGCGATGCCTTCAGGCTTGTCGCCCGTCCAGTTGGGGCCAGCGACCAGATAGCAGCCGGCACCGTTGCCAGTGGTGCGGCTGCCGACGTAGCCGTAGTTGAACGAGTACAGGTCGGCCAGTTGCACCGAGAAGTAGCGCCCCCTCTCGACCTCGGGCACGCAGAACACCAGCGGCTCAGCGCGCAGGTCGGCCTGGATCATCGAATAGGGCGTGTCGGCGTTGGGCGTTGGGATGGCCGTGTCTTTGGGGGTGAAGGTCTTGGCGTCGTTCCAGACCTGGTTGAAGCCGGCCTTGAACTGCGGCGACGCCTTGTCGACGTTGAACTCGTACATCGCCTTATAGGCGGCGATCATCGGGAAACCATAGATGTAGGCCTGCTCGGCAATACGCTTCGTTTCCTCGATGCCGGGCGCAGGGACACCGGCCGTTCCGTTCTGCTTGCCCGCCTGACTTACGGCGTCGTTGCTCTTCCCATAGGCGGCGAGCACCGGTACCGATACGAGCAGTATGCCGATCAGTCCCGCCCGGAAAGCGACGTTCGCCGAGCGAATGGTCGCATATCTCATTGCCAGTGGCCCCATCCAATAAGAAAAACGGCTCAACAGATCATAAGCCTAGACAGTAAGATTTCCATGGTTTGACGAAAAGGCGGCGCAGCGATGCGGATAAGAAATCATGGTTGTCAAGCCAACGACTCCTTGACCTGCCTACGCGCTTCCTGGCTGCGGGCTGAGACGGGACTCATTCGTTAACCATCGAGGCCTTCACTTCGATCGAAGCATCCCCACACTGGACGAGGCGGCCAGTGGGATTGGCCACCAGGGTTCCGAGCACGAGTTGAGGATCCGACGGGCGGATCTGGCCTGGCTGAATATTTCGGCAGATGATCGTGGTGATTTCAGGGTTCTGGTTGGGGGTGAGGAAGGCCACTCCCACATAGGCATTGAGCAGGCCCCCATTCGGCCCCTGGGCGGGAATCACATAGCTGTAGGCGGCTTCCGTGGTGGTGCGCACGGCGTAGTCGAAAGTGTCGGGCAGGGTGATGCCAAAATCCTGCTGAATATTGGACACCGTGGCACGGAAAGAGCCATTCTTCTGGTAGTAGGTGCGCTGACCTTCCATCATTTCTGCCACGGCGTTCAGCGCGGCTTTCTGATCTGGATTTGCCGGAAGCTGAGCGTTTGCAGGCAGGTCTACCAACTTGCCCACCCCCAGCAGCAGGGCGGAGATCGCCATTGACCTCAGCATGGTCTGACGGAAGGCAGGAAGCATGAATGGCCTCTGTAGATGGGTCCAAAGACATCGTAATTACCAGCAGGAAGGCCAGCTGATTCGCATGGCAGTGGATGGACCTGTACTCGAGTGCGCGCTCTCCAGCAGACCTTCGTCAACGCCACCGCTCCTCCCCAAAGAGGGATAGCTGATCCATGGCCGCCAGGTGCTGCGCTTTCACCCGACCCGCTGGGTGAGCTTGGTTCAACTGCTGGAGATCACCACCGGCGAGCTGTTCCCCGATCACGAGATCCCGCTGCTGAAGTCACGCCGAGAGCTGGGCCGGGCTGAGGCCCTCGAGCTCTGAGCTGAGAAGTGCAAGGCGGGCTGGGCACCCTGCATCCCCCACCACGCTGAGCTCTGAACCGATGCCCACCCCCTTGCCGATCAGCAGCGGTTTGCCGTACGGATGCAGGGGGAGAGGACCAATGGCGCGGAAGCCCAAGGGGATCAGGTCGCCATGCCCGATGGCAGCTCATGGAGTGCCTGCACCGCTTCGGGTTGCAGCATGACCAAGATCGAACCCTCTGGATTGTCGGTCGGCACCTCCAGCTGCAGCGACAGCACGTCGCTGGGCCTGGGGTCCAGGGCGTGGACGTCGAACTGGGCCGAGGACCGGGGGATCAGGTCCTCCCCCTGACGCACCAGTTCCTCACTGCGGTTCGGCAGAGTCCAGGCACCGCCGAGGCCATCGCTCAGGAGCAGCGGCCTCTGGTGGTCCACCACTTGCCCGGGTGAGCGGGCTGTCAGGCGCAGGCGCCAGCCGGCTGGATAGGCGGGATCGGGCTGCTCGAACAGCGTCAGGCCCCAGAGATGGCCCGATGAGTCCGTGAGGGACCAACGCTGTGGATCGACAGCTGCCTGGGCCTGGAGCGGCAGCACCATCAGGGTCAGGGCAAGCAGAACAGCGGCGAACACTGGCCGCCAGTTGGGTCGAAGCAGCCGGTGCGGAGCTGGGCGAAAACCCGCTCCAGCCCTTTGAGAGGAAGTACTCATAACGCCTCTCGCGTCATAGTGGACTTCAACGCTACTGTGATACTGGGAAGAGTCGGCGCTCGGCTGGTCGTCCACCACGACGGGCCGCCCTCGCCTTCGCAGCTTTCCCCAGTCCCGTCTTCATTCCTTGCCATGACGACAACCAACCTCAAGCGTTCCTGGGGCAACCCATGGAACAGCTTCAAGGACTGGGTGACCAGCACTGAGAACCGCCTCTACGTGGGCTGGTTCGGGGTGCTGATGATCCCCTGCCTGCTGGTGGCCACCACGTGCTTCGTGATTGCCTTCATCGGTGCGCCGCCGGTCGACATCGACGGCATCCGCGAACCCGTCTCCGGTGCCCTGCTCTACGGCAATAACATCATCACCGCCGCCGTGGTGCCCTCCAGCAACGCCATCGGCCTGCACTTCTACCCCATCTGGGAAGCAGCCAGCCTCGACGAGTGGCTCTACAACGGCGGCCCCTACCAACTGATCATCTTCCACTTCCTCATCGGCATCTTCTGTTGGATGGGTCGGGAGTGGGAGCTCAGCTACCGCCTCGGCATGCGCCCCTGGATCGCGGTGGCCTACTCGGCTCCGGTGGCCGCCGCCACGGCGGTGCTGCTGGTGTACGCCATCGGCCAGGGCTCCTTCTCCGATGCCATGCCGCTCGGCATCTCCGGCACCTTCAACTTCATGCTGGTGCTGCAGGCCGAGCACAACGTGCTCATGCATCCCTTCCACATGCTCGGTGTCGCGGGTGTGTTCGGCGGGGCCCTGTTCTCCGCCATGCACGGCTCGCTCGTCACCAGCTCCCTGGTGCGCGAGACCACCGAAACCGAGAGCCAGAACCGCGGCTACAAGTTCGGCCAGGAGGAGGAGACCTACAACATCGTGGCCGCCCACGGCTACTTCGGCCGGCTGATCTTCCAGTACGCCTCCTTCAACAACAGCCGCAGCCTCCACTTCTTCCTGGCCGCCTGGCCAGTGGTGGGGATCTGGTTCGCGGCCCTGGCCGTAGCCAGCTTCTCGTTCAACCTCAACGGCCTGAATTTCAACCACTCGGTGATGGATCACCAGGGCCGCGTGGTCGACACCTGGGCCGACATCCTCAACCGCGGCGGCCTGGGCATCGAGGCGATGCACGAGCGCAACGTACACAACTTCCCGCTTGATCTGGCCACCAGCGCCAGCACCCCTGTGGCGCTCAGTGCGCCTGCGATCGGTTAGTGGGACTTTGACCCCCGCCCAGTCGATCCCCATTCGCTCAACGGACTGAGCAGACAACCTGGGGCCTGGAGTGATCCGGGCCCCTTTCAATCTCCAGGATGCCTACCGATTTCCCGATGGGCCTCCTGGCCAACCTTCAGTTGATACCGCCGTCGCGGACCTCTTCCCTTGCCCAGGCACCATGCCCTTCGCGCTGAATTTCATCCACCCGGTGCTGATGTGGGTGCTGCTGGGCCTGATGCTCTACTCGGGCTACCTCGGCTACAAGGCCAGCTTGATCCGCAAGGTAGGCGCCGAGGAACGCAAGGCGATGGTTCCCCTTCACTACGGCCAGCGGCACGCCCAACTCGGTGCGGTGATCCTGGGCCTCACCCTGCTGGGCGCCGTCGGTGGGTTGACGGCCACTTTCCTCAAGAACGGCAAGCTGATCCTCGGTCCGCATCTGTTTGTTGGTCTGGCGGTTGCCGTGCTGGTGATCGCCACGGCCTCCCTGGGACCTTCCCTCCAGAAGGGCAAGGACTGGGTCCGGGGCCTGCACGTGGCCATCAACGGGGGAGTGCTGCTGCTGTTCGGCTGGCAGGCCTTCACGGGCATCGCCATCGTCCAGAAGCTGCTGAGTTCAGAGGCATCACCAACGTCCCTTGGCACCTGATCCGATGACGTTCACCATTCCGCTCAAGCGGCTGGCACGGCTGGCCCTCTCCACCTTGCTCCTGATGCTGGTCGGCGTTGGGCTGTTGACGGCTCGGCCGGGTACCGCCCTGGCGGCAGAGGCCTCGCCGCCGGTCGATTCGGCAGCACTTTCCAAGGCCGTTGTGGCGATGGAGCAGCTCGATCAGATGCGCATCTCCCTGGCCTCCACCCTCGAGGGCCGCACCGAAGAGCCCACCATCGAAACGATGAAGGAGGTGTGCAAGCCCGTAGGCATGCGGGCCATCGCCATCGGCAAGGAAAACGGCTGGCAGGTGCGCCAGGTGGCCAGCAAGTACCGCAACCCCGACCATGCCCCCGCCAACGCTCAGGAGCGCCAGGTGATCGATCTGTTCAGTCGACACCCTGAGATCAACGGGCTCTGGGAGCCGGCCGTGGCGGAACAGGGCGCCGGCCTGAACTACTACCGCCGCATCAACGTGGAGCCGAGCTGCCTGGCCTGCCACGGCACCAAGGCCAGTCGGCCGGCTTTCATCAAAGACAACTACCCCGATGACAAGGCCTTCGACTTCAAGGTGGGTGACTTGCGGGGCATGTATGCCGTGCACCTGCCGGAGGTTCAGGCCGCTCTCGCCGCCGCAGCTGGCTGAGCCACGCCAGCTGAAGGATCTGCCGACTGTCTGCCGGAATCGGCATAAGCAATTTGGAGGCCAAGCATCATGTCCCTCAGTCCCTCGCTCCGATCCAGCGACGAGCTCCCCAGCCTGGGACGTCGCCAGTTCATGAATCTGCTCACCTTCGGTGCCGTCACCGGGGTGGCACTCGGCGCCCTCTACCCGGTTGTGCGCTATTTCATCCCACCACGGGAGGCCGGCTCATCGGGTGGTGCCGTTGCCCTCGACGACCTCGGCATTCCGATCGTGGCCAGCGGCTGGCTGGCCAGCCACCCCGAAGGCGACCGCAGCCTGGTGCAGGGCCTCAAGGGAGATCCCACTTATCTGATTATCGAAGGGGAGGGCGCCGCCATCGGCGCCATCGGCCTCAACGCGATCTGCACCCATCTGGGCTGCGTGGTCCCCTGGAACAGCAGCGAGAACAAGTTCATCTGTCCCTGCCACGGCAGCCAGTACGACCCTGAAGGGGCCGTGGTCCGCGGTCCTGCCCCGCTGCCCCTGGCCCTGGCCCATGTGGCTGTGGAGGGCGAACGGGTGCTGCTCAGCCCCTGGAACGAGAACGATCCCCGCACAGGGGAGAATCCCTGGTGGAGTTGAGCGGAACGGCCACTCGTTCGGATCCAGCCCCTCAGGAAGGCTCCACGGATGGGCAGCGATAGGTCCGATTGAAATTGGCGAAGTCGAAGCTCTGCCCCTCCCCATTTTCGTCCTGCATCATGTCCACGAAGCCCTGACCGAACACCACCTGGGAAGCGGGGTAGTTGTGATGAGCATGAATCGGCCGCTCCAGTGTTTCGTCAATGCCACTGAACGAAACCACGATGTCGGCACCGCTGGCGGCCAGCTCAGCGGGGGTGCGTCCATGCAGAGGGCTGTGCTCATCGATGGGATGCATCACCGTCCAACTGAGCAGAAACAGGGGTGAACGATCGCGCTTCAATGTCAGTGGGTGCAGGCGGCGCATGCGATGTCCCTCAACGGTGCGCTCATTGACGGCGAGATAGGCCTGAATCCTGGCCTCGAGAATCGTCTTGCGGCGTTCATTGGCCACCCGGAACATCAAGGTGGGCACCCCGTCGTAATCGTGCACCGTGACCGCATCCGAGAACAGGATCCGCGCCGTCGAGCGAGAAAAGCGACTGAAGGCCATCCCTGTCATCAGGGCGATCACGATCAAGCCCACCAGCGACTCGACGGTGACGATCAGATTGGTGAACAGGCTGGCCGGATGAAGGGCTCCGAAGCCGATCGAGCCCAGAGCCTGCACGCTGAAGAAGAAGGCTTCAGCAAAGCTGGTGGTGGCTCCAGCCACCCCGGCGATGCCATGGGGGTCCACCCAGTACAGGAGGCTGAAGACCAGGTTGAGCAGCAGATACACCGCAGTGATCAGCCCGAAGAAGATCGGCCAGGGCACCGCCAGCATCAGGTGATTGGGGTGGCGCCAGTGGCGGATCCAGTCGGCTGGATTCACCGCCGAGAAGATGCCTCCGTGCTTCTGCAGTCGCACCGGAGGGACAGACGGACTCCCGGCGGCAGGCTGCTTCCATGGCGCCATCAGCCGTATCCTCTGCACCTCGACACAGCTTATCCTCTTATGCGTGCCCACGCATGAACTTTTGTATGGCGGCGCACCGTTTCGCGCTGGTCTCTGCCTAGAAAGAGGAAGATCGGAGCTGGCAGATGGCCGAACCAGCCTCCATCGGCCGCCACCACCAGATTCTGATCGTGGGCGGTGGCTCCGGTGGCATCACCGTCGCCAGTCAGTTGCTACGGGCCCGTCCCGGCCTGGATGTGGCGATCCTGGAGCCCGCCGGCGTTCACGAGTACCAGTCCGGCTGGATCCTGGCCGGCGCCGGTCTGCTCCCCTACGGGGCAACCCGCCGGCCGGAGGCCGACGTGATCCCAGCAGGTGCCACCTGGATCCAAGGCAGCGCGGCCACTTTCGAGCCGGAGGCCCACCGCCTGATCACCGCGGCCGGCGAATCACTCAGCTACGACGTGCTGGTGGTGGCCATGGGTCTCCAGCTCAACTGGAGCGCCATCAAGGGCTTGCCGGAAGCTCTCGGCAGCCATGGCATCGTCAGCAACTACTCCCACGCCCACATCGCCGCCACCTGGGAGGCGATCCGCAGCTTCCAGGGGGGGACCGCTGTTTTCACCCATCCCGCCACGCCGATCAAGTGCGGCGGTGCTCCGCAGAAGGTGATGTACCTGGCCGACGACATCTTTCAGGCCACCAGCGGCGTGGGGGTGAACACGCAGGTGATCTTCTGCAGCGCCATGGCACAGCTGTATCCGGTCAAGGCCTACAACGCCACAGTCGAGCGCATCGTGGCGCGCCGGGGCATCGAAACCCGTCTGCGCCGCAACCTGATCGAGGTGCGCCCCGAGGAGCAGGTAGCGGTGTTCGACGTGCGTGAGGAAGGCCGGGAACCCTTCCGGGAGGAGATCCGCTTCGACCTGCTGCATGTGGTGCCGCCGATGGCGGCGCCGGACGTGGTGGCCCGTAGCTCCCTGGCGATCGAGGGGCCTGGTGGTTGGGTGGAGGTGAACAAGGACACCTGCCAGCACAAGCGCTTTGCCGATGTGTTCGCCCTCGGCGATGTGAGCTCCCTGCCCACCTCGAAAAGCCTGGCTGCCATCCGTGGTCAGGCACCGGTGCTGGTGGCCAACCTGCTGGCCTTCCTCGAGGGCCGACCCCTGGCTGCCCACTACGACGGTTACACGGCCTGTCCGCTGATCACCAGCTTCCACAGCGTGGTGATGGCGGAGTTCGATTACGACCTCCAGCCGGTCAGTTCGTTCCTGGTGGATCCCACCCAGGAGCGCTGGAGCATGTTTCTGATCGAAACGCGCGCATTCCCCTGGGTGTACTGGCACCGGGTGCTCAAGGGCCGCCTGCATGAAGGCCGCTTCCTCATACCCTTCAAGCCGCTGGTACGGGCTCTGGGGCTGGCGCGGAAGGAGCCTTGATTTCAGTCACTCTGCCACCACTGGAGCCGTTCTTCTTGCCATTGCTCGAGACCTCGCCGCCCCCAGGTTCCCGATGTCCTCCACCCGTGCAGACGCGACTGCGGCGTTCGAGGGGCCGCCCATGCTGTTCGCTTCATACAAGGTGTTACGCAGAGGCTGGTTCCGGTCGCGGCGGTTCCAGCCTGTACGTTTGGCGGGGGGTGCCGATGTCGATCCCGTGTTCGGCGAAAGCTCGGCGCACCCGCAGCCGAAACTCGCGGCCTATAGCCCACTGCTGGGCTGGTTCGGTTTGAATCCAGGTGGTGATGGTGATGCCTGTGTGGGAGATAGTGTCAATCCCCAGCACTGTGGGCTCGGAAACAATTCTCTCGTGCCAATCTGGATCGTCATACAATTGCAGGCCAACATCCGTCAGCACTCGCAGGGCTTTGTCCGGGTCCGTCTCATAGGCCACAGTGATGCTGAAGGCCACCCTGGACCAATTTCGGGTAAGGTTTCTGACCTGCGTGATGTTGCTGTTTGGGATGGTGATCAGCTCTCCGTCCACGCTGCGCAACTGCGTCACACGCAGATTGAGGTTTTCCACCAGACCAGCTGCAGTTCCGGTATCAACGACATCGCCAATTGCATATTGGTCTTCAGATAAAATGAGCACGCCATTCACGAGATCTCTGACCAGGTTCTGGGAACCGAAGGAAATAGCCAGGCCAAAGATACCTCCGATAGCAAGAACCGAGCCGGTAGGCAGACCCAGAGCCCCCAGGGCCAGCAGGATGCCGAAGCCAGCAATCAGGATTGTCACAAATCCTTTTGCCGCCCCTGCTATCGTGGAAGCCCGCAACTGCAGGCGCTTGGAATCTCCAGCGGTCAGTACATCCAACAGGCTGCCGCCATCCTTGACGCTGGTTAAGCGATCAATCAAGCGGCGGCAGATCCGAATGAGAAATCCGGTAAAGAACCAGATCAAGAGAAGTCTGATGGGGATCTCCAGTACTCCCCGGCTGTACTTCTCGAGCACAGGGAATTGTTTGACCAGTTGGTAGAGACCAAAGTACCAGAGCAGAATCAGCGACCAGAAGAGCAACCACTGCAGAAAGCTCAACATGCTCAATCGACGATCGAGGCTGGCAACCTCATCCAGCCCCTGGAGAAAGGCTTCCCGTTGCTGATCGATTCGCTCGTCACGCTCGACAGCCTCGACGCCAGCCTGTGGATCCATGGAAGTCTGGGGCGACTCAGGCTCAGCGCGAGCTTGGAGCTCATCTTTGCGCTGCCGCAGACGCTGTTGCCGCAGACCCAGAAGGTGCTGGACCAGAGCGACTCCAACTGTGAGAGCCACCAGCACCAACAGAATCCTTCCCACAGAGGCCAGGTCCTGGAGAACAAACTCGCTGGAGAGTTCCCCAAGCCCAGCCCTGATTTCCGTATCGAGGATGTCACGCCATTGGCGAGCAAGCTCATCAATCGGAAGGCCGTGATAGCTGGTATCAATCTGGGTAGTGGAAACCAGGATCAGCGGCTGTGTGTAGTGAGCATCCCTGGCTGTGATCACCGTCACACCATTGAGAACAGCAACGTCAACAGCCAGGCTGTCCGCATCCATCGGTGGTTCCTGTCGATCTAGCATGGCGCGCCGCAAACGCGCGTTGACCTCGCCTGCTCGTTCTTCAACGGCAGCGGTGAGATCGGCCCCCTCAGCGTTCCTGTCAACAACGGTCGGCGAGGCAACGACAAACAACTCTTTTCCGGAAATCGGAGAACGGACAGGAGCCACCTCAATGCTGCCAAGGCGCGTCACTTCAGCAGGAGGATTGCTCCCACTCGTCTGGCCGAAGTCCGGCAGGGACAACTGGGCGGCGCTTGACTGGATCATGCCAGCAAGTAGAATGACAACGAGGAAACTCGCCAAGAACAAGCGTGCACATCGCTTCCGAAGCATCTTCATTGGGTGATCATTCTCCTTTCGTCAGGAAGTGCTTGTCAGCGATGTATCCTTCCCAGGGATGACGTAGAAACATGCACAACCATCGTTGATCCATTTCTTTGCTACCACGACGATGCTGCACCCGCAAGCGGCCATAGGCGGGATCTTCAGGCCTGTGATGAACGGCTGAGATTGCCAAGGGGTTGCTGATCGGCTTCGCCAGCGGCCGGCCAGCCTCGGCGACCGGCTTCTCGATCTGCTTCAGAATGCCTGCGCAGGACGGGGAGGAGGGCTCCTTGGAGGTCACCCAGACCCCAGCGGTTGAACAGCTTCTCGTTAGCCCAGAAGCTCCAATGCAATGCTGATGGCGTGGGACAGCGTGGCCAGGCCCCGATGATGGACCAGCACCTATCCAGCCTGAGCGCGTTCATGGCCATGCTCCTGAGCGTTGCCGGGATCTGATCGCCGCTGGGTTCGCGGTCGCGGTGGTTGTCCTGGTTGCGCTGGGTGTCGCGGGGCCAGTGCCAGGAATTGGAAGGAATTCTCGTAGACGCCAGTCTTCCCCCTAGAGCGGTACGACGAACGGTCCAACACGCGGCGAACCTGAGCCACGGCACCAGTGCGCAGACTCGCGACGGCCTTGTCGATGAACCGAACCCCTTTGTGCTCGCCCCTCACCCGGGCCATCCGCTGGGTCGCTGCCGACAGGGACCCATTGCCAGGCCCTCGTGCGGCAGGCAAGACCCGAACAGTCGCCGATGCTGCATCGGATACGTGGTCATAAGTTTACCGTCATACCAGCATTCCGGAGCGTTTCTCCACTCCCTGCTCTCGGCCCACGTTCCGTTACGCGTTCCGTGTTTTCCAGCCCATGCTCGCCAGTCTCGATGTCGTGACCCTGTCGCGACTGCAGTTCGCCCTGACGGCGATCTTTCACATGCTCTGGCCCGTGCTTTCCACTGGCCTGGCGATCTTCCTGGTGGTCCTCGAAGCCTTGTGGCTGCGCACCCGCAATCCCCTTTACTACCGCCAGGCCCGCTTCTGGGCCAAGCTTTATGTGCTGAACTTCGGCATCGGCGTCGCTTCCGGACTGCCGATGGAATTCCAGTTCGGCACCAACTGGGCACCGCTTTCGGAATTTGCCGGGGATTTCTTCGGGTCGGTGCTGGGCTTCGAGGGGGCGATGGCCTTCATGCTCGAAGCCGGCTTCCTCGGGATCATGTTGTTCGGCTGGCAGAAGGTGCCACCAGTGATTCACTTCCTCTCAACCGTGATGGTGGCCTTCGGCGCCAACCTCTCGGTGTTCTGGATCCTCAGCGCCAACTCCTGGCTGCAGACTCCGTCGGGCGGCACTTTTGCCGAGGGCCATTTTCATGTGCAGAACTACTTCGCCGCCATCAACAACCCCTTCATGGTGAGGAGCGTGATTCATATGGCCCTGGCCACGGTGGAAACCTCCATGCTGGTGGTGGCCGCGATCAGTGCCTGGTCGCTCATGCGCCAGAAGGCACCGGAGTTCTTCCTGTTCTCCTTCAAGCTGGCGCTGGTGATCCTGCTGGCGGTGGCGCCGCTGCAGATCCTGGCTGGCCACGAAAGCGCCGTGCAGGTGGCCGAGCATCAGCCCACCAAGCTGGCAGCAATCGAGGCACTCTGGGACGACCAGGCCGCCGGCAGCTCCCCTGCCTGGACCGTGCTGGCTTCCCCCGATGAGGCCAGCGGCAGCAACCGCTGGAGCCTGTCGGTGCCTGGCGCCTTCAGCTGGATCCTGGAGACGCGGCCGCAGCTCAGCCAACCGTTGCGTGGGCTGAACAGCTGGCCCGCCGATCAGCGGCCCCACCTGGTGGGTCTGCTCTTCTATGCCTTCCGGGTGATGGTGGCGATCGGACTGGCTGCGGCGGCCCTGATGGCCCTCAGCCTGCTGCTCTGGTGGCGAGGGGGCCTCAGCGCTGCCAGCTTCACCCAGTGGCCCTGGTTCAGCTGGGCCTGGATCCTTTCGGCTCCGGCCGGCTACCTGGCGATTGAATCCGGCTGGGTGGTGCGTTGCGTGGGCCGCCAGCCCTGGACGGTCTACGGCCAGCTGCGAACCGCCGATGCCGCTTCGGTGCTGCCGGTGGGTGAGGTTCTCACCAGCTTGAGTGTGTTCGCTGTGCTTTACACGGTGTTGTTGGTCTTCGCGCTGTATTTCGGCTCCCGGATCATCGCCAAGGGACCGAATCTCACCCTTGAGCCGCCTGCTGGCCTTGCCACCGCCGTGATTCTTTCCGACCCATCAGAGAGCGCCTGAGTATGGAGTTCCTCGAATGGTTCATGCCCACGGTCTGGTTTGTGATCCTGGCCCTGTTCCTACTGCTCTATGTGGGGACTCCTGAAAAATCCAGATCCATTGCGCCGCAGCTGGTCTCAAGCATGAGAAACCGCTAAAGTAGCCGTGAATCAGGCAATCCGTGATTGCCTTTACTCCTGATCGCTCCATATGTACCGGAGG
>NZ_JAYGIC010000051.1:0-25542 GCF_034931105.1 Synechococcus sp. CCY9201
CGGCGCAGCTGGGCGTCGTAGGCCTGCCGGCGCTGCGGATCACTGAGCACGGCATAGGCCTCCTGCAGCCGCTGAAACGCGGCCGCGGCCTCAGCCGCGGGCAGGGTGGTGGTGTCGGGGTGGAAACGCTTGCTGAGATTGCGAAAGGATTGCCGCAGGTCCTGGGCGCTGGCGCCCGGATCCAGCTGCAGCAAGGCGTAATGGCTCGGCGTGGGCAGGAGGCTGGAAGGGGTCGTCGGGCTGGGCATGGCCCCAGGGCTTGGCCGCGGCCGCCACGGGGCTGCCGCCAGGATGTGGGGGATCCTAGGGAGAACAGTCCTGGATCCTCCGCCGATGCCGAGCCGGCCCGATGCCCCCCCCCCGGAGGATGCCGCCCCGGAGGATGCCACGGCCAGTGCACCTGCCGATACCGCTGCCGGTCCGGCGCTGTGGCAGGCCCTGGGTTGGCAGCCCACGCCGCTGCAGCAGCAGCAGTTCTCAGCGCTCCAGGAGCAGCTGCGCCTCTGGAACGGCCGGCTCAACCTCACCCGCCTGGTGGAGGGCGAAGACTTCTGGATCGCCCAGGTGTTCGACAGCCTCTGGCCCTTCCTGCCGCTGCTTGAGGCCGAGGCGGTCGCTGCCACTGACGCTTCACCCCTGGAGCTGATCGACGTGGGCACCGGCGGCGGCTTCCCGGGGCTGGCGGTGGCGATCGCCCTGCCCCGGGCCCGTCTCACCCTGGTGGATTCGGTGGGCCGCAAGGTGGAAGCGGTCCGGGCCATGGCAACGGCCCTGGGCCTGGGCGAGCGGGTGAACCTGCGCTGCGAGCGCATCGAGAAGACGGGTCAGGCGGCCGCCTGCCGCGGTCGTTTCGACTGGGCGATGGCCCGGGCCGTCGCCAGCGCGCCGGTGGTGGCCGAATACCTGGTGCCGCTGCTGCGCCCCAGCGGCCAGGCCCTGCTCTACCGCGGCCAATGGAGCAACGACGATCAGGCCGCCCTGGATCGGGCCCTGGTGCCGCTGCGGGCCCGTTGCGCCCTGAGCCAAGCCCGTGACCTGCCGGCCGGCCGCGGCATCCGCCACGCCCTGATCCTGACCCCCACCGGCCCCTGCCCCCGCACCTATCCGCGGGCGGTGGGACTGCCCAGCAAGCAGCCCCTGGGTACGGCCATCGCCCGCTGACGGGATCAGGGAACCGCCAGACGCTTGGTTGGCTGCCCCCCGACCCGCTGACGCAACTGGCGCAGCAGCTCGGGAATCCGCGCGGCCCAGGGGCTCTCGCCCAACACCGCCTGAAGCTCCTGTTCGCTGACGGCGTGATCGAGCTGATCGGCGTTCTCCCCAGGAAACCAGTGGCTGCCGTTGCCCAGCAGCCCATAGCGAGCCCGGGCGAAGCTCTCCAGATCCCAGGCTTCGAGCAGCTCGTACAGCCACAGCAGCACCGGCAGATTGATCTGGCCGGGGGTATGGGTCCAGTCCGGCAGGCCCTGGAATGCGGTGGCCAGCCAGGCCTCACCCAGGCGCTCGCGTCGTGCCGCCTGCAGGCGCTCCAGAATGGGTGGCAGCAGCTCGCCGGCCCGGGGCAACAGCTGCACCGCCTCCAGATGGAGATCCAGATCGGCCGGCCCTGCCGCCCCCACACTGATCGTGTGCACGCCGGGGTCAGCGAGGCAGAAGAGATCGTTGAACACGATCGGATGCAGTGGTTCGCAGAGCTCCAGCAGACGCGGCGACGGACTGTGCAGATGGCCGCCCTTGTCGGTGGGGCTGATCACGAACACCCCCATGTCGTGGGCACGGGCCCGATCGATGGCGGGGCGATTGTCCTGGCGGATGAAGTACCAGTGCAGGTTGACGTAATCAAACTGATCGCTCCCGATCGCCGCCAGGATCAGCGGCAAGGGCGCATGGGTGGAGAAGCCCACCGATCCGATCCGGCCCTGCTGCTGCCAGCGGCGCACCACCTCCAGGCAGCCGCCGGGCCGCAGGGTCTGATCGAGATGCTCGGGCAGGTTGATGCCATGCACCGCCAGCAGATCGATGCGGCCGGGGCTGTGGGGATCGTCCAGCCCGAGACGCCGGAAGCTCCGCTCCAGCTCGGTTTCAAAGGCAACCGGATCCTCAGCGGGGGGCACCTTGGTCTGCAGAAGCCGATGCGGATCGCTGACCGAACCGAGCAGATCGCCCAATTGACGTTCGGAGGTGCCGTAATGGCGTGCGGTTTCGATGTGGTGCAGGCCCGCTGCCGCCGCCGTCTCCAGGGTGGCGCGCAGATTGGCCTGGCTGGCCGCGGTGATCGCATCGGCCGGTAGATCGCTCCAGCTCTGCTGGAAGCGCATCCCCCCCAGCGACAGCACCGGCATCGCCAGCTCGGTGCGGCCGAAACGGCGGCTGGGGATCGGGGAGAAGACGCTCAAAGAGACGGCAGGTCAGGCGAGGAGCTCAGACGGTTGATGTCAGCCAAGCGAGGAAAGGCGGCGCGGCAGGGTCCGCTTCAGCCGGGAGGAGGAGGGAAGCCCCAGGGGCTGAATGTCCTGCTGCTCGAGTTCGGCTTCCAGGGCCGGCAACCGCTCGTAGGCCACCCAGTGAATGCAATCCACCGGACAGGTCTCGATCGCCTCCTGAATCCGTTCGGTGCTGTCACCATCCTGGCGAATGGCACGGGAACGGCCCCAGTTGGGTTCCACCACGAAAGTGTTGGTGGCCACGTGGGTGCAGTAGCGGCAGCCGATGCAGACCGCTTCATCGACCCACACCGCCTGCTGGCGCAGAGCACCACCCAGCACCGGCTCAAGGCCACTGGGGGGGTCGACCTCTGTGGAAGCGGTGCGGAAGGCGAGAGCCGGGTCGCTCACCCGTCCCAACGGGTCACGACCAGCTCGATGGAACCATCGACCTGACTGGTCTGCTCACTCACCTGGAACCCCTCTTCAGCGGTGGCGGCCAGGATGCTGCGCAGGGCATAGCGCTGCTGCAACTGAGCGAGGAAGCGCTCCACCGGAATCGGCTGCTTCCAGAGATCCAGATCCGTCACCAGTTCATAGCTGCCGGCCTCAGCATTCCAGCGGAAGCCGATATCAGCACCACTGCTCTGGGACACGGCCAGATCGGCCGTCACGGTCTGGCCGCGATAGCCACGGACCGGCCGCTCGCCCTCGGCCGGGGCATGGCCCAGATCGGTGAGGGCAGCCACCAGCGCCTGGCGGTCGCGCAGCTCGGTTTTGACAGTGCTGAAGTGAGACATGGTTGAGCTGAACGCAGATCAGGCGGAGGTGGAGCCGAGCTGTTCGAGGGACTGGGACTGGCTGGCGATGGCCCCCTGGGAGACCCCGGACTGAAAGGCCTCAGCCGTGGGGCGGCGCTGCTGCACCGAACCGAGGCGCGCCTCGATCCGCTCGGTGAGTTGCTGGCAGCCTTCACCCTGGATTCCTTCCACCGTCTCCTCGACCCGACCATCGGGCCGGATGCGGAAACGGATGGTCCGTTGTGCCATCCCAGATCCAAAAGGGTTGCTGGATGTTAGCGGTGATTCCGCTCAGCTGAGCAGGCCCTCCTCCACCAGGGTCTGCAGCCGTTCCAGCACATCCGGCTGCTCCAACTGCTCGAGGGCGATCCGCGCCTCGTCCCGCACGCTCGATTCACCGTCTTCGAGCATGGTGTGCAGCAGGGTCTGCACCACGTCCTGCTGGCGGGGTTCCACCAGTTCCGGATAGAGGCGACCCAGGGCCCAGGCGCTGTTGCTGCGCACGGCGGGTTCACTGTCGATCCGCAGGCTCTGCAGTAGCTGGGCCGCCGCGGGATCGGCCTTGGCTGGCCCTGTGCTGCCCGCGTCCGCCAGGGAACTGGCCGCCCAGAGCCGCACCGCCGCCACGTCCACCTGCAGGGCTCGGATCAGGGGATTGAGAATCGGCGCCTCGGGGTAATTGCCCAGACTCCAGGCCACCGCCTTGCGGACATAGCCGTTGTCGTCGCCGGAGAGCAGACCCAGCAGGGGCTCCACGGCCAGAGGATGGGGATTGCGCCCGAGGGCATAGACCGCACTCATGCGCACGATCGGGCAGCTGGCACCCAGCAGAGGCAGCAGCAGGGGGTTGGAGCGCGGATCGCGATGCTCACAGAAGATCCGCAGACCCTGCATGCGCTGGTCGTGGCTGCCCTGCAGCAGCTCCAGACCGGCATCGCATTCGGCCGCCACATCGAACGATTCCGGCCCGAGGCTGTCGAGCTCATCGAGCGGGTCACCGAGCAGTTCCTCCGCCAGCTCGCGGGCCAGCACATCCGGATCAAGGGCCAGCTCGGGCGGACTGAGCCACTGGGGGGGCGTGGCGCCAGGCTCGGCCTGAGGGTCACGCGGATCGGAGGGCTGATGGTCTTCGCTCATGGCGGCGGTCCCGTCGGCGAGGAGATCAGAGGAGCGGAGCCGGGGCCGCCATGTCCCCGGGCAACCAGATGCGCGCACTCACCGCGACCAGGGCCAGGCCGAAGAGCAGCACGATCGCCGCCGGCAGCAGGGTAGAGCGAAAAAATTGCACGGAATCCAGACTTTGCATCCCATTGTGACGGCCCAGGGTGACGGGCCTTGGTGGCGGCACACCCGAAGGCTGCCCCTAGGGTTCGCCCACTCGCCCCGCACTGATGGCGTCTGAACGGATGGCGTCTGAGCCGGCAGCGACCCCTGGCCCCGCGCAGCACCGAGAGACAGACGGCACCGTCCGCCGCCTCGTGGCCGTGAGCGCCGAGGGTGTGGCCAGCGGCGCCCCGTTGATGGTGGGCAGCAAGCTGCTGCAGGGCTGGCTCACCGCCAGCGGCGTCCCCCTGGCGCTGATCGGCCTGATTCCGCTGGCGGAACTGCCGTACACGCTGAAGCTGTTCTGGGCGCCCCTGCTCGACCGCTGGCCGATCCCCTGGCCCGACCGGCGGCGGGGCTGGCTGCTGCTGATGCAGGTGATGCTGGTGGCGGTGATCGCCGCCATGGCGCTGCTGCGGCCCAGCACCGACCCGGCCAGCCTCACGGCCATTGGCATCGCAGCGCTGGTACTGGCGATCTGCAGCGCCACCCAGGACATTGCCGTGGATGCCTACCGCACTGACCTGCTGCCGGAACACGAGCGCGGGCCGGGCGCTGCCGCAGCGGCTTTGGGCTACCGGGCCGCCATGCTGGCCATCGGCGCCGGAGGGTTTCTGCTGGCAGGCCGCTACGGCTGGCCCGCCGCGTTCCTGGCCGCCGCCGCACTGGTGGGGGCGGTGATTCCGTTCACGCTCACGGCACCGAAGCTCAGACCGGTGGATCATGCCGTGAACAGCCTGCGCCAGGCCGTGCTGGGCCCGGCGCGGGAGTTCGTGCGCCGGGCCGGACCAGGCCGCACCTGGCAACTGCTGCTGTTGGTGCTGCTCTACCGCTGGCCCGATGGCCTGCTGAGCGCCATGGCGATTCCCTTTCTGCAGCTGCGGGGCTTCAGCGAGGCGGAGATCGGCCTGGTGCAGGGCGGCTGGGCGATCGGCGCCACCATCGTGGGCACGGTGCTGGGCGGGGCCCTGTTCGCCTGGCTGGGCATGAACCGCTCCCTGTGGCTGTTCGCCCTGGCCGGAGCCCTGGGCAACCTCAGCTACTGGGCCCTGGCGCGCTTCGGCGGCGGCTTCGCCGGACTGATCGCGGCGGTGAGCCTGGAGAACGTCAGCGGCGGCATGGTGGGCGCCGTGTTCGTGGCTCTGCTGATGAGCCTCTGCAATCCGCGCTTTTCCGCCACCCAGTACGCCTTGCTTTCAGGCGTCTATGCCATGAGCCGCTCGATCCTCTCGGCACCGGCGGGCGTGGTGGCGGAGCGGGTGGGCTGGCCCGGTTTCTTCCTGTTCACGGTGGCGGCGGCCGTGCCGGCCTTTCTGCTGCTGGCGCGCCTGGCACCCTGGAACGAAGCGGAAGCTCGCGGCGCCTTCGATCCGGCCAAGGATCCCACCTGACCGGTCTGGACAGGCTGCTGACCTTCAGGCCGGCGTGAGGCGTCGGCGCAGCTGGCCGCAGGCCGCATCCTGATCCAGGCCCCGGCTGGCCCGCACACTCACGGCCACATGCCGCTCCTGCAACGCGCGCCGGAAGGCCTCCACCCGCTCAGGGCTGGGGCGCTGGAAGTCCTCCTCCTCAATCGGGTTGTAGGGAATCAGATTCACGTGGCTCTGGAACCCCCGCAGCCGCTGGGCCAGGGTCGCCGCCTGACGGGGGTGATCATTGAGACCACCGAGCAGGATGTATTCGAAACTCACCCGCCGGCCGGTGATCGCCACGTAGTGGCGGCAATCCTCCAGCAACGTCTCGATCGGGTAGGCATGGGCGGTGGGGATCAACTCCTCCCGCAGCCGCTGATCCGGTGCATGCAGGCTCACGGCCAAGGTGAACTGGGCCCGGCCCAAGCGCTCCAGAGCCCGTTCGGCCAGAGTCGGCAGCGTGCGCGGCACACCCACCGTGCTCACGGTGATCTGACGCTGGGCCATGCCCAGATCGCGGCAGAGACAATCGATGGCCGCCAGCACAGCGTCCGTGTTGAGCAGCGGTTCGCCCATGCCCATGAACACCACATGGCTGGGGCGCAGATCCATCGCCTGGCGCACACTCAGCACCTGATCCACGATCTCGTTCACGGCCAGGGAGCGTTGCAGGCCGCCCTTTCCCGTGGCGCAGAAGCGGCAGGCCATCGGGCAGCCCACCTGGCTGCTGACACACACCGTGAGGCGCCCCTCCGCCGGAATTCCAACGGTTTCCAGGCTGAGGCCGTCGGCGGTGCCCAGCAGCAATTTGGTGGTGCCGTCGCGGGCGACGCTGCGGTGCAGCTCGCTGGAGCGACCGATCCAGTCAGAGGAACCCTCTGGTGGCACGGCGGCCAGGCTGTCGCGCCAGGCCTTCGGCAGCGCCGAGACATCCGAGAGACGCCGGGCTCCCTTGGCATAGATCCAGTCGTGCAGCTGCCGGCCACGGAAGGCTGGCTGGCCCTGGGATTGCGCCCACGACTCCAGCTCCGCCAGCCCCATCCCCAGCAGAGGCACAGCCGCCGAGCTCGCCATCAGGGGGTCACCAGCAGCCCATGCCCCAGAAACCATTCCACACCCAGCAATGCCATGAAACCGAGCATGGCGAGGCGGCCATGCAGCCTCTCGTTATGGGTGTGAAAGCCGAAGCGCGGCAATCGACGCTGGGGAACCGGAGTGGCGGTGGCGGTCATGGCGAAAGCAGCAGAACGTCAGAACGGCAGTCCGGCGCCGACCGCAGGGGGGTGCGGAAGATCGACGCCGGATCCAGACCTCAATCGTCGCTCAGCAGGCCCTCCTCCTGCAGACCCTCGACGGCATCGGGGTCAGGGATCAACTCCTCCTGCAGGCCATCGTCTGCCCCGGGGCGCGTGAAGGCGGCATAACTGCTGCCCTCGATGCCATGACGGCTGCGGGTGGCTTCGAGATCCGCATCGGAGGGATCGTCGAGCACCGCGGTGGAACTGGCCGGTGAGGGGAGTTCCACCGTGTAATCGGGGCGGAGGTTCTGCATGCGGCGGTAGCTGGCGTTCTCCTCCTCGAGGATGTCGGGATGGGGGCCCGCCTCAGCGCGCAGCTCCTCTTCGAAGCCGCCGAAGCCGGTGCCCGCAGGGATCAGGCGACCGATGATCACGTTCTCCTTGAGTCCCCGCAGCCAGTCGCTCTTGCCCTCGATCGCCGCCTCGGTCAGCACCCGGGTGGTTTCCTGGAAGGAGGCCGCCGAGATGAAGCTGTCGGTGTTGAGCGAGGCCTTGGTGATCCCCAGCAGCACCGGTGTGAACTCGGAAGGAGCACCCCCGGTGATCGCCATGGCCGAATTGACCTGCTCCACCTGACGCAACTCGATCAGTTCGCCGGGCAGCAGGGTGGTATCGCCCGCGTCCTCGATCCGCACCTTGCTGGTCATCTGCCGCACGATCACCTCGATGTGCTTGTCATCGATCGAGACGCCCTGGCTCTTGTAGACGTTCTGCACTTCCTGCACCATGCGGTATTGCAGTTGTGAGATCGCCTCCTGAGCCGCCTCCATGGTGGGTTTGCGGCTGCGGCGATCTTCGAAGAAGCACTCCAGCAGCTCGTGGGGGTTGATCGGACCATCGGTGAGCAGCTCACCGGCCGTCACCTGCTGGCCATCGCTGACCATCACGTTGCGGCCCAGCAGGATCGGGTACTCGGTGATGGCGTCATCGGCCTCGATCACCGACACCGTGATCGAATCATCGTCGTCACCCTGCTTGATCTGAACCGTGCCGTTCTTGCGGCAGAGCACGGCGGAATCCCGCGGGCGCCGCGCCTCGAGCAATTCTTCGATCCGCGGCAGACCCTGCACGATGTCGCCGGTCTTCTGACGTTCGAACACCAGCAGGGCAAGGCCGTCCCCACGCTGCACCAGCTCACCGTCACGCACGTGCAGCACCGAATCGGGCGAGACCATGTAGGGACGCCCCAGACGGATGGTCACAACGCCGCCCTCGATCTCCTCCACCTGGCCGCAGCAGGGAGCAACGAGGCCCTCAGCCAGAACATCGCCATCCACAACCCGCTGTCCAATGGCCACCTGGGGAGCAGCGGACCCGAGGGGGATGGAATGGGTGTCGCCTTCGCGCTCCACGATCAAGCGACGCACCGGCTCGTCAGCCTGCAGTTCAGGCAGCTGGACCACGCCGTCGTACTTGCAGAGGATCTGGGTGGTCGCCACCACATCCCCGCTCTTGACAGAATCGCCGTCCTGCACCTGCAGCTCAGTGTGGGTGGAGCCATGGCTGGCATCTGACAGGGTGTCGCGGCGGACCAGCAGGGATTCGAGGATCACCAGCTGCAGCCGTTCGATCGTCTTGGCCCGCTTGTCGGGCACAACCTCCACGTCCACCGTCATCTGGGGTGTCGTGTCGAAGGTGTCGAGAATCAGCTGGGTGCGCAGCAACTCCACACCCTCGACGCTCTTGATCAACTCACCATCCTTGAAGGTGAGACGTTGCGTGGCCTTGAGCCCCAGGGAGGGACCACCACTCTGCTTGACCGAGCCAAGATCGGGCAGATGGGCCTCATCAGGGATGGTGTATTCCTCCACCGGACGAAGCAGCAGGGCGCCACCCTCAGGCGTATCGACCGTCTCGACAAACACCATGGCCTCGGACTTGAGGGACGGTGCAATCTCTTCGCCAGGATTGACCAGTTTGCCCTCGCCGAAACGGCTGAGCACTTTGCTGTCGGACACCAGATGCAGGGTGCCGGAGCGAACAATGATCTCCCGCAGAATGTCGTTCTTCTGCGTCACCGTTACAATACCGGCGGTCTGGCTGAAGATGTCCTTGACCACCTCCGTTCCAGCTTCGATCCACTGGCCGTCTTCAATCATCAACAAGGAGATGTCTTTGTTGATTTCATGGGTCTCCTGCGGGATCCACAGCAGCGTGCCACCCTTGCTCACCTCATAGCCATTCTTGGCACTGCGAGCCTTCTTGATCGACAGGCCGGGGGCATACTTCACCAGGCCGCCGGTCTGGGTGCGGAATCGGTCATCCGCCAGCTCGGCGATCACCTCACCGGCACCGATCTTGCTGCCAGGAGCTGTCTTGAGCAGATAGCGGCTGTTGTCCTTGCCATCGAGATACCAGGTTTCACCCGAGTGGTTGGACTCACCAACCAGCTTGCAGTCGCGCAGGGTGAGGCTGGCCGTCACAATCTGCACTTCACGGGAATCTCCAGCCGACTCCCGCAGCCGCACGGCACCGCCGTACTCACTGACCAGACGACTCTCCGCCAGCACCTCACCTGTCACCACCGGCTTGACACCCTGAACCACCGGCTGGGCATTGGGAGGAAGGTTATAGACATCACCACTGAACACCCAGAGCCGACCCAGGCGGGTGGCCTTGAGGGTGATGTTTCCCTGGCGGTCAGTGACCTCCTTGGGCTGAATCACATCCTCGTAACGCACCTGGCCGGCCAGGTCGCAGATCACATCCTTGGTGGCCTTTTCAACGCTCTTTTTGGTGGTGGCACCGGATGAGATCTGGGCCAGCATCGTATCGGCGGGGGTGACGGCGCCATCGGCAACGAACAGCAGCGAACCGCTGCTGATGTCCAGCTTCTGGACTTTGCCCTTGCCCGTCGGTTTCACCGTCAGGGTGAAATCGGTTTCGGCAATCTGCGCTTCGACGCCGTGGGGCGTGCGGAAACCACGCACTCGCGCCTTGGATCCGAACTCAACCACACCCTCGACCAAAGAGCGCACCACACCGGTTTCAGCGGTGGACACACCACCGGTGTGGAATGTGCGCATCGTGAGCTGGGTGCCCGGCTCACCGATCGACTGGGCCGCGATGATGCCGACGGCCTCACCCAGGTCGACAAGTTCGTTGTGCGCCAGGGCCCAGCCATAGCACTTGCGGCAGACAGAACGTGACGCTTCACAGGTGAGCGGCGAACGCACCACCACGGAGCGCACCCCAGCGGCCTCAATCCGCTTGGAGGTCGGAGGATCGATTTCTCCATCGCGGTCCACCAGAATCTCACCATTGGCGTCCACCACCGGTTCACCCGCGAGGCGACCGGTGAGCTTGGAACCGAAGCGGCCCTTCTCATCGGCCTCAATCACGATCCCGCGGGTGGTGCCGCAATCGTCCTCCCGGACAATCACATCCTGGGCCACATCCACCAGACGGCGGGTGAGGTAACCGGAGTCTGCGGTACGCAGAGCCGTATCCACCAGACCCTTGCGGGCCCCGTAGGAGGAGATCACATATTCGGTGACCGTGAGCCCCTCACGGAAGTTGGTGCGGATCGGCAGGTCGATGATCTCCCCCTGGGGGTTGGCCATCAGGCCGCGCATGCCGACCAACTGACGCACCTGGGACATGTTGCCCCGGGCGCCGGAGTTGGCCATCATCCACACCGAATTGAGCGGATGATTCTCATCGAAGTTCCGCTTCACGGAGTTGACGAGACGCTCGTTGGTTTCGGTCCAGGTGTCGATCACCTTGGTGTGACGCTCCACCTCGGTGATCTCACCCAGGCGATAGCGCTCCTCTGTTTCGGTGATCTGCTGCTCTGCCTCTCGCAGCAGCTGCGGCTTGTCGTCCGGAACCTGCAGGTCGTCGACCGAGATCGACACGGCGGCCTGGGTGGCGTAGTGGAAACCAAGGTCCTTGAGCTCGTCGGCCATAGCCGCCGTAGCGGCGGTGCCATGGTTCTTGTAGGCCCAGGCCACCAGGTTGCGGAGGGCCTTCTTGTCGATCACGCGGTTGCGGAACGGCGGCGCCATCTTGCTCAGCGGCGCGTTGCGGCCCTCGGCTGTGAGGGTGGGCTCAACAACCGCAGCGGCTTTGGCCTTGGATTTGCTGGATTTGGACGATGTGGCGGTCATGGCAGCGCGCGCTGGAGAAAAACGAAAAGAGAAAGAAAGACTGTTCTGCTCTGCCGAAACTCAGGCGGCAGCCACCGCGTCGATGATGGTGTGATTGATCACAACACGACCCACCGTGGTGAGCAGATAGCGGCTGATCAAGGCGCCGTCTTCATCGAAACGATCGCGGCGATACTTCCACTGCTCGATGCGGGTCCCGTCGCTGAGGGTCTCCTCCTGCAAGGGAGCGCTCTCCTCATCGTCGCTCTCCACCTCACCGGAGAACCGCACCCAGACCCAGTCATGCAGGGTGAGGTGCTTCTCCTCGAAGGCGGCAATCACATCGTCGAGGCTGGCGAAGCTGCGGCGGCGATCGCCAAACGCAGGCTTGTCGTAGTCGGGCTTGACGGCCGTGAGGTAGTAGGCGCCGAGCACCATGTCCTGGGAGGGGGTGATGATCGGCTCACCCGTGGCCGGCGAGAGGATGTTGTTGCTGGCCAGCATCAACATGCGAGCTTCCGTCTGGGCCTCAATCGCCAGGGGCACGTGCACGGCCATCTGGTCACCGTCAAAGTCGGCGTTGAAGGCGGGGCAGACCAGCGGGTGCAACTGAATCGCACGCCCATCGACCAGCTTCGGCTCGAACGCCTGAATGCCGAGGCGGTGCAGGGTCGGGGCCCGGTTGAGCAGGATCGGATGGCCTTCGATCACCTCTTGAAGCACCTGCATCACCTCATCATCGGCGCGCGCAATCAGCTTCTTGGCAGCCTTGATGTTGTTGACGATGTTCTGACGGATCAGGCGATGGATCACGAACGGCTGAAACAGCTCGATCGCCATCTCCTTGGGCAGACCACACTGGTGCATCTTGAGCTTGGGGCCCACCACGATCACGGAACGACCGGAGTAGTCGACCCGCTTGCCGAGCAGGTTCTGACGGAAGCGGCCCTGCTTGCCCTCGATGATGTCGCTCAGCGACTTCAGGGCACGGTTGTTGGCCCCCACCACGGTGCGGCCTCGGCGGCCGTTATCGATCAGAGCATCAACGGCTTCCTGCAGCATCCGCTTTTCATTGCGGACGATGATCTCAGGAGCCAGGATCTCCTGCAGACGGCCTAACCGGTTGTTGCGGTTGATGACGCGACGATAGAGATCGTTCAGGTCGGAGGTAGCAAAGCGACCCCCATCGAGCTGCACCATCGGACGCAGATCGGGCGGGATCACTGGGATCACATCCAGCACCATCCAGTCGGGCTTGGCACCGGTGGCGATGAAGTTGTCGATCACGCGCAGACGCTTGATCAGTTTGGCCCGCTTCTGACCCTTGCTGGCGGCGATATCCTCGCGCAGCTGCTCAGCGATCACGGGCAGATCAAGGTCTTCGAGCAGCTGCTTGAGGGCCTCGGCGCCGATCCCCACCTGGGGCTCGTTCTCGATCTCCGAATCCTCGGCGTAAATCTGATCTTCGATTTCAAGCCACTCATCCTCGGTGAGTAACTGCTTGTAGGTGAGATCCTTGTGATCGCCCTTGTCGAGCACCACGTAGCAGTTGAAGTAGACGATCTGCTCCACATCCCGCAGGGGCATGTCGAGCAGAATCGCCACGTAGCTGGGGATTCCCTTCAAATACCACACATGCGAGACGGGGGCCGCCAGCTTGATGAAGCCCATGCGATGACGCCGCACGCGGCTCTCGGTCACCTCGACACCGCAACGCTCGCAGACGATGCCGCGGTGCCGCACGCGCTTGTACTTGCCGCAGTGACACTCCCAGTCCTTCGACGGGCCGAAGATCTTCTCGCAGAACAAGCCGTCCATCTCCGGCTTGAGCGTGCGGTAGTTGATCGTTTCCGGCTTGGTCACCTCACCCACCACCTGACCGTTGGGCAGCGTGCGCTGCCCCCACTGCATGATCCGCTCGGGGGAAGCGAGCGTGATCTTGACGTAGTCGAAGTGATTCTCGGTGCGGAGGTTGCTGTTGGACATGGGCTTGGAGCGCGCGGAGGTCGAAGGGAACGGAACGGATCAGCGATCAGTCGTCGTCGTAGTCCGCGACGCCGAGGGATTCGTAGGTGGGACGGCTGGGGGTGCTGCGGCGTGGATTGACGTCCTGCATCAGATCCACCTCCTCACCGGCATCGGTGTAGACGGCGATGTCGAGCCCCAGGGACTGGAGTTCGCGCATCAGCACCTTGAACGACTCGGGCGTGCCAGGCCGGGGGATCGGCTTGCCCTTGACGATGGCGTTGAGGGCCTCGTTGCGGCCCTGCATGTCGTCGGACTTGACAGTGAGCAGTTCCTGCAGGGTGTAGGCGGCGCCGTAGGCCTCCAGGGCCCAGACCTCCATCTCGCCAAGGCGCTGGCCACCCTGCTGCGCCTTGCCGCCCAGGGGCTGCTGGGTCACCAGGGAGTAAGGGCCGGTCGAACGGGCGTGGATCTTGTCGTCGACCAGGTGGACCAGCTTGAGAATATGGGCGAAGCCCACCGTGACCGGCTGATCAAACGGCTCGCCGGTGCGGCCATCGACCAGCTGGATCTTGCCGGGGTTCTCAGGGTCGTAGACCCAATCCTTGCCTGGAAGCGCCTTCGCCGTTTCCAGGAAGGCCTGCACGGTCTGCTTCGACATCTCGGGGCCGTGCATCTCATCAAAGGGCACCACCTTCACCCGTGACTCCAGGTGGGACGCCGCCCAGCCCATCAGGCACTCGAACACCTGACCGACGTTCATCCGGCTCGGCACACCCAGGGGGTTGAGCACGATGTCGATCGGCGTGCCATCGGGCAG
The DNA here is from genome assembly GCF_034931105.1 of Synechococcus sp. CCY9201. Classification (NCBI taxonomy): domain Bacteria; kingdom Bacillati; phylum Cyanobacteriota; class Cyanophyceae; order Synechococcales; family Synechococcaceae; genus Synechococcus; species Synechococcus sp. CCY9201. The sequence goes on from NZ_JAYGIC010000051.1 coordinate 14,130, forward strand.
GTAGGGCATATCTTCCCGCGGCAGGATGCGGCTGATGATGCCCTTGTTGCCGTGGCGGCCGGCCATCTTGTCGCCCACCTGGATCTTGCGGCGCTGCGCCACATAGACCCGCACCACCATGTTGGCGCCCGGCGGCAGTTCATCACCCTGCTCCCGGGTGTAGATGCGCACGTCAACGACGCGGCCGCGCTCAGTGCTGGGCACCCGCAGGGAGTTGTCGCGCACATCACGGGCTTTCTCGCCAAAGATGGCGCGCAGCAGTTTTTCCTCGGGGGGCTGATCGGATTCGCCCTTGGGCGTCACCTTGCCCACCAGGATGTCGCCACTCTCGACGTAGGCACCGATGCGGATGATGCCCATCTCATCGAGGTTGCCGAGGCTCTCCTCGGCAACATTGGGAATCTCGCGGGTGATTTCCTCGGGACCGAGCTTGGTCTGGCGAGCTTCAATCTCGTACTTCTCGATGTGCACCGAGGTGTAGAGATCTTCCTGCACGAGGCGATCACTCACCAGGATGGCATCCTCGTAGTTGTATCCCTCCCAGGGCATGTAAGCGATCAACACATTCTGACCCAGGGCGATTTCACCGCCTTCGCAGGCGGATCCATCGGCCAACACCTGACCGGCAATCACCGGATCGCCCAACTTCACAATCGGCCGCTGGTTGAGGCAGGTGTCCTGGTTGGAACGCTGGTATTTCTGCAGATAGTGGGTGTGATCCACACCGAATTCATCGCGGATCACGATCGCAGTGGCATCCACGAACGAAACCGTGCCATTCACCTTGGTGATCGGCACCATGCCGGAGTCGCGGGCCACCTGCGTTTCCAGACCGGTGCCCACCAAGGGGCGCTCCGGACGCAGCAGCGGCACGGCCTGCCGTTGCATGTTCGAACCCATCAGGGCACGGTTGGCGTCGTCGTGCTCGAGGAAGGGAATCAACGAGGTGGCGACCGAAATCACCTGCACCGGCGAAAGCTGGACATAGTCCACCTGCTCGGGAGGCACCTTTTCAAAGTCCTGGCGGTAGCGCACCGGTACCAGTTCGGCGGTGATCAGACCGGTGGAGTCGGTCGGAACATCGCCAGGGGCAACGCGGCACTCATCCTCGAGGTCGGCGGAGAGGTAGATCGGATCGCCCTGCTTGAGCACGATGCCCTCTTCCACCTTCCAGAAAGGCGTTTCGATGAAGCCGTACTCATTCACCCGGGCGTGGGTGGCGAGCGAGCCGATCAGGCCGGCATTCGGGCCTTCCGGCGTTTCGATCGGACAGATGCGGCCGTAGTGAGAAGGGTGAATGTCGCGTACGGCGAAACCGGCCCGCTCCCGGGTGAGGCCCCCTGGACCGAGGGCGCTGATGCGCCGCTTGTGGGTGAGCTCCGCCAGGGGATTGGTCTGATCCATGAACTGGCTCAGCTGACTGGAGCCGAAGAACTCCTTGATCGCCGCCACCAGGGGCTTGGGGTTCACCAGCTGGGCCGGGGTGAGCGATTCGGTCTCACCGACCGTCATGCGTTCCTTGATGATCCGCTCCAAGCGGTTGAGGCCCACACGCACCTGGTTCTGCAGGAGCTCACCCACCGAGCGCACCCGCCGATTGCCGAGGTGATCGATGTCGTCAAGGCTGGCGCCACCGACATCAAGTTCCAGGTTGATCAGGTAATCGATCGTGCTGAGCACATCCTCGGGCGTGAGGGTGCGAGTCGCATCAGGAATCGTGAGGCGGAGTTTCTTGTTGATCTTGTAGCGACCGACCCGGCCGAGGTCGTAGCGCTTCGGATCGAAGAAACGGCTGTGCAGCAGCTGCTGACCGCCGCTGACGGAGGGGGGCTCACCGGGCCGCAGCTTCTTGTAGAGCTCCAGCAGGGCCTGATCTTCCGAGGCGATGCCCTCGTCGTTGGCCGCCTCGATCGACTTCTGGTAGTACTCCGGATGCCGCAGCTTGTCGAGCACATCGTTGTCCGACAGGCCGATGGCCCGCATCAGCACGTGGGCGTTGATCTTGCGGGTCTTGTCGACACGCACGTGCAGCAGGTCGTTCTTGTCGGTCTCGAACTTCAGCCAGGCACCGCGGTTGGGGATCAGGCTGGCGTTGAAGGTCTTGCGGCCGTTCTTGTCCTGCTCATCCTTGAAATAGACCCCGGGCGACCGCACGATCTGGTTGACGATCACGCGCTCAGCGCCATTGATGATGAACGTGCCACGCTCGGTCATCAGAGGCAGTTCACCGATGAACACCTCCTGCTCCTTGATCTCGCCGGTCTCCTTATTGACCAGGCGGCAGGTCACATACATCTGTGACGCGAAGGTGGCGTCGCGGCGCTTGGCCTCCTCGACGTCGTGGCGCGGACGCTTGAGTCGGTACTCGCTACCGATGAAGTGAAGCTCCAGCTTGCCGGTGTAATCGGTGATCGGAGAGAAGCTCTCGAGCTCTTCGATCAGCCCCTTCTCCAGGAACCATTTGAAGCTCGCCCGCTGTACCTCCACCAGATCAGGGAGATAAGTGGCGGTCTTGGCGACCTGGATCGCGCTGCTCATGCGGTGGACCTGCAGGAACGGTGGGGTAGAAGATGGGCTCGGTGGAACGGCAACGGCTGTGGACGCCGTTGGAGGATTGCCACCGATTGGGCTTGAGGGGTTGGGGTGCAGCTGAGGCCGGTGAGCCAGTGCAGGAGAACTCCGACATGCGAACAGCCGCTCCTGGGTCCAGGAACGGCCGCCGCTGCCGGCTCTCTTTACGGGACTCGCTTCACGGCTGCAGGCGTCGGCAAAGGAGCGCTTCCGCTACCAAGGCAATAAAAAATCATACACTGTCAAGCCCAAGTCCAAACAAGCGTGCTGCGTTGGCACTGCTGGTCTGGGCCACCTGCTCGAGGCTCTCGCCCCTGAGCTCGGCAACCCTGGCGGCCACGGCCGCCACGAAGGCGGGTTCGTTCCGCTTGCCTCGCCTTGGCACGGGGGCCAGGAACGGACAATCGGTCTCGACCAGAAAACGATCGGCGGGCACCACCCGAGCGCAGGCATGGGTGGCTTCGGCCTTGGGGAAGGTGACCGTGCCGCTGAAGCTGATGAACAGACCGAGCTCCAGAAAACCGGCCATCTCCTCAGGGGTTCCGCCCCAGCAGTGCATCACCCCACGGGGGCAACGCTGATCGGAGGCGCGATCGCGCAACAGATCGAGCATGGGCTCGGCCGCATCACGGCAGTGGATGATCACCGGCAGATCCAGCTCCACCGCCAGGTCCAGCTGGGGTACAAGAACCGCCAGCTGCTCGTCGAGATTCCGGACCCTGAACAGATCCAGTCCCAGTTCGCCGATGGCCACAACCCGAGGATCGTCGATGGCGGCCTGACGCAGCACCCTGGCGGTATCGGACTGCCAGTGCTCCGTATCCAGAGGATGGACACCCACGGAATAGCGGAGCTCGGGGAAACGGTCCGCCAAGGCACGGATCGCCGGGATCTCCGAGGGCTCAACGCAGGCATGGACCAGGCGCCGAACTCCGGCGTCACGCCAGCGCTGGGCCACGAGATCGATGTCGTCGTCGAAGTTTCGAAAAACGATGTGGCAATGGCTATCGACCAGGGTCGCCGGCATGGGGCTTGCAGAGGGACTGAGGTGATCGACCGCAAACGGCCGGATCAGCCGACAGCAGCGGCAGGCTCGATCGCCTTCTTGACAGCGGCGCTGATGCGCGACTTCTGATGGGCACCGGTGTTGCGGTGCAGAACACCACACTTCACGGCCTTGTCGATCTTGCTGAAGGCGGCGTTCATGCTGGTCTGAACCACGTCCTTGGCCTGATCGCCCGGCTCCTGCGCATAGCTGCTGCAGGCTGTGAAGCAGCGCTTCATCAGGGTCCGCAGAGCCGACTTGTAGGTGCGGTTCCGCTGGCGGTTGCGCTCCGCGATCTCGATGCGCTTCTTCGACGACTTGTTATTGGCCACAGGCGTACTGGCGCGGATTCGGCAAACGAGGATCCTACCGGTCGACCCATCACCCCCCCGACGAGCCGAGCTCTAGCGTGCTTACAACCTCTGCAGCGCCGGTCCTCCGCGCCTCCGCCCCGTGGTTGCCCCCGCCCCTGCCGCCGCCCCCGACCGCGCCCAAGGTCCGTTGCGACTGACGGTGCTCCACGATGCGACGGCGGCGCGGGAGCGGCTGGAGGCGATCGCCGAACGCACCAGCGGCAGCCGCCTGCTGCAGGAACAGCAGCGGGTGGAAGAAATCCTCGAGCAGGTGCGCCGCCAGGGCGACCAGGCGCTGCTGGAGCTGACCGAACGCTTCGATGGCATCCGCCCCGACCCGCTGCGGATTGCGCCGGAGCGCCTGGCGCAGGCCTGGCAGGAATGCCCGAGCCAGCTGCAGGACGCGCTGACCCTGGCGCACCAGCGCATCCTCGCTTTCCACGAGCGCCAGAAGCCTGAGGATCTGGCCGTGACCGGCCCCCACGGCGAACTGCTCGGACGCCGCTGGCGACCGGTGGAACGGGCCGGGCTCTACGTCCCCGGCGGGCGAGCCTCCTACCCCAGCACCGTGCTGATGAACGCCGTGCCGGCTCGGGTTGCCGGCGTGGAGCGGCTTGTGATGGTGACCCCACCGGGCCCCGGCGGCGAACCGAACGCCACCGTGCTCGCCGCGGCCCATCTGGCTGGGGTGACGGAGGTGTATCGGATCGGCGGCGCCCAGGCCGTGGCGGCCCTGGCCTACGGCACCGAAACGATCCCCCGGGTGGATGTGATCAGCGGCCCGGGCAATCTCTACGTGACCCTGGCCAAGAAGGCGGTCTACGGGCGGGTCTCGATCGATTCGCTGGCCGGCCCCAGCGAGGTGCTGGTGATCGCCGATCACACCGCCCGAGCCGAGCAGGTGGCCGCCGATCTGATGGCCCAGGCCGAACACGATCCCCTGGCCGCCGCCATCCTGCTCACCACCAGCGCCGAACTGGCCGCGGCCATGCCGGCGGCCCTGGAGGCCCAGCTGGCTGGCCACCCGCGGGCCGCCATCACCCGCAGCGCCCTGGAAGACTGGGGTCTGATCGTGCTCTGCGCCGATCTCGAGGAGGCGGCGGCCCTGAGTGATCGCTTCGCGCCGGAGCACCTGGAGCTGCTGGTCCACGACCCCCAGTCCCTCGCCAATCGGATCCGCCATGCCGGCGCCATCTTCCTGGGTCCCTGGAGCCCCGAAGCCGTTGGCGATTACCTGGCCGGTCCCAACCACACCCTGCCCACCTCCGGCACCGCCCGCTTCGCCGGTGCCCTGAGCGTGGAGACCTTCCTGCGCCACACCAGCCTGATTCACTTCAACCGCGCAGCACTGGAGGCCACGGGCGCGGCGGTGATCACCCTGGCCGAAAGCGAGGGCCTGCATAGCCATGCCGAGTCGGTGCGGCGGCGACTGGGCTGAGCCCCTGGGCGCCGCCGCAGGCCCGAGGCTTCAGCGCTTCACCAGATCCCGCACACCGGGCACGCCATCGACGATCTCGCCCACCAGCACCTGATCGGTGAGGTTCACGAACAGGCCGTTCTCGAGCACGCCAGGCAGGTTGTTGATCTCCCTCTCCAGGCCGAGCGGATCGGTGATCCCGCCGGCAAACGCCGCATCGAGCACGAGATTGCCCTGATCGGTCACCACCGGCCCGGCCTTGCGGACGGCCATGCGCAACTCCGCCGTGGCCCCCAGCGTGATCAGCTCAGCCTGGACCTGCCGCCAGGCACCGGGCAGCACCTCCACCGGCAGCAGAAAGCCCAGGTTGAGGGTCTCCACCAACTTGGTGGCATCCACCACCACCACGAAGCGATCGGCACGGCGGGCCACCAGTTTCTCCTGCACGTGGCAGGCACCGCCGCCCTTGATCAGCTGGAAGGAGGGATCCACCTCGTCGGCGCCGTCGATCGCCAGATCGATGCGCTCGATCGCATTGAGGCTTCTGAGCGGAATCCCCAGTTCCGCCGCCAGCACCTCGCCCTGGAACGACGTGGTCACCCCCACGATGTCCCTCAGCTCACCCTGCTGGAGCTTGGCTCCAAGGGCTCGGATCATCAGGGCTGCGGTGGAACCGGAACCCAGCCCCAGCACCATGCCGTCCTGGATCTGCTCGACCGCAGCCTCAGCCACGGCCTGCTTCATGCGGTCCTGCAGATCGGCCATGCCCTATGCAATCGGAGGGCCGTGACCGTAGCAATGGACCCAACGGAAGCCTGCAGGAAGCCCCTCAGCCAGCCATCGGCAGGGCGGCCGGACGGATCGAGAGCTTGAGCTCCCGCTGTCCCCGCAGCACCTTGAGGGGAAGCGGCTCGCCCACGGCGGCATGTTCCACCAGCTGCAGCAGCACCGACGGGCTGGCGATCGCCTGCTCACCGGCCGCCACCACCAGATCGCCGCGATGCAAGCCGGCCGCCTCCGCCGGACTGTCCGGCAGCACCCGCTGCACCAGGGCACCATCCCGTTCGGGCAACTGCACCAGGGCATCGGGATCGCGATTGTTCTCGCGGGCCCTCCGGGCCGTGAGCGGCACCAACTGCAGACCCAGATAGGGGTGCACGACCTGGCCACCGCCGGCCAGCTGGTCCGACACCCGCTTGGCCAGGTTGATCGGGATGGCGAAGCCCAGGCCAGCGCCCGGTCCGGAACGCACCAGGGTGTTGATGCCGATCACCTCACCGGCGGCGTTGATCAGCGGACCACCGGAGTTGCCGGGGTTGATGGCGGCGTCGGTCTGGATCAGATCGAGGCGCTTGTCGGCAAAACCGAGGCTGTTGATGTCGCGGTGCAGGCTGCTGACAATCCCAAGAGTCACGGTGCGCTCCAGGCCATAGGGGCTTCCCAGCGCAATGGCCCAGTCGCCCACCTCCAGGGCCTCGGAATCCCCCAGAGGGGCCGCCTGCAGCCCGCCACCGCGGGCGATCCGCACCAGGGCCAGATCGGTGACCGGATCGGTGCCCACCACGGTGGCGTCCAGCTGGCGACCGCTGGCCAGGGTGACCTCCACCGCATCGACCTGGTCCACCACATGGGCATTGGTGAGCACGAGGCCCTGGGAGGCCTCGATCACCACGCCGGAGCCCTGGCCCCGTTCACGCATGCTGCCGGCAGGGTCGCCGAACAGTTCCCGCAGAAACGGATCGAGCAGGGCCGGATCAAAGGGCTGGCGCGCCACGGTGCGCTCGGTATCGATCCGGACCACCGCCGGAGCCACGCGGCGGGCTGCCTCCGCCACGAAGCTGTGGGGAGTCGGCTGGGGGGCTGAAACCGCCAGGGTCTCGGAAGCCAGAGGGGCTGGCTCCAGCGACCAGGCTGGTGCGAGCGGCAGCAGCAGAGCCGCCAGCAGCACCAGCATCGCCAGCAGGGGCTGCCTCCATCGAGGCAAGCAGGGACCCGGCGCACGCGACGTGGGCGTCACAAAGCGTTCCAGCGTGGACAGACGGTGGGAAGCAAGCATCAGCCGACGCTAGGCACCACCGCCGGCGCCCAGCGCAGCAAGCGCTGCCGCAGGCCGGTCGGAGAGAGCGTGAGCAGCCTCCCGCCCGGGTCCTGAGCCCGGCCCTGAGGGCAGGCCTGCACCGCCGGGAAGGGGCAGAGGCTGGACGGACAGCCCAGCAGCGGCACCGCCGCACGACCCGGCAGGTGGCCGAGCCAGTGCTGGTGGATGTGGCCGAACACCACAGCCTGCAGACCTGCGGCGTCCGCCAGGAGATCAAGCAGCTCGGGACCATCGACCAGGGCGATCGCATCCATACCGGGATCACCGATCGGCACCGGTGGGTGATGCAGCGCCACCAGCAGGGGTTCGGCGGCAGTGCCGACCGCCAGCCGGTCCCTCAGCCAGGCGAGCTGCCGCGGGCCCAGCCGGCCCGCCAGCTGGCCGGGCCAATGGCTGTCGAGGAGCAACAGGCGAGCACCGGCAAGCCGCAGCTCCGCCGGGGCGATCCAGGCCTGGCGCCCCAGGGCCGCGCGCAGCAGCTGGGGATGATCGTGGTTGCCCGGCAACAGGGCCAGCTGGGGCCGTCCAGGCCCCGGGCAGACGGCCCCGAGCTGATCGCGCAGGTTGATGTAGCCGCCCCAGCTCTCGTCCTGGCAGAGATCGCCGCTGATCAGCAGCACATCAGGACGCTCCCCGCCGAGCTCGCCGACCGATCCACCGGCGCCAAGGGTCTGGTCCAGGGCCTGCCGCAACTGTGCCAGTGGCTGGCGGGCGCGATAGCAACCAGCCGGATCGGCCAGCAGGTGGGGATCGCTCAGCTGCAGGACACGCAAGGCAAGAGGGGGCGCCCGGACACAGCCGTGCAGCGCAGCGCTAAGGGGAATCCACTCTGGCGCCGAATCTGCCGGACCCGGCAGGGCTCGGTGGCAAATGGGCACGGCCGCGTCCCATCACGGCGCGATCGGCTTAAGTTGCCGCGAGTGTTTTCGCCGGCCATGGCTCCCATTCCTCCCGGCAGTCGTCAGCGCTGCACCCTCTGCCAGGTGGAGATCCAGGGCATGGTCGGAGGCAACGACCTGGTGCATTTCAGCCAGGGAGCACCCGGCAGCCGCGCCAAACTCTGGGCCCGGGTCTGCCAGTACCTGCGCACTCCGGAACAGTGCTCCCAGTGCCTCAACCAGGACGCGACGCGGCGCGGTGAGGTTGTCGCCAGCGACTACTACGCCGAAGCGCCGGAGATCGATCTCAGCAATCCCCTAGGGTGAATGGCTGCACTGCCCGCCGGGCAGGACCCGTTGCCGCCGAGCGCCGTCAGGCGAGGGCAGTGGCGGGGCAGTTCCAGAACTGCGAGGCCCGGCGGCCATGCACGCCGAAGCCCGCAGCCCTGAGCCTTGCCCCATCCGCTGATACCTGATCTGCTGCAGCTCGCCGCCCCAGTGGCCTCCACCCTGGCGCTGGAGGTGCGTGAGGTGCAGCTCCACACCCATCGGATCCCCCTCACCCTGCAGGTGGTGGTGCAGCGATCCGATGGCGCCGACATCAACCTCGATGAGTGCGCCGGCCTGAGCGGACCGCTGGGCGAGGCGATCGAGGCCTCCGGGCTGCTGACCGAGGCCTATGTTCTGGAGATCACCAGTCCCGGCATCGGCGAAGACCTCCACGACGATCGGGATTTCCGCAGCTTTCGAGGCTTTCCCGTGGAGGTCAGTTTCCATGACCCCAAAGGGCTTCGCACCAGCCTGGAGGGGTTGTTGCTGGAACGGGACGCCACGGATGTACGCCTCAATCAGCGGGGCCGCACCGTGCGCATCCCCCGCGACGCTGTGATTCGCGTCCGCCTGATCACTCCAGACGGCAGCGCCTGAGCCCCCGCGCTTCCGGTTCGTCTTCCCCCTTCCCCATCCACCACCGATTCGTCCATGGCCCTCGTCCTGCTCCCCGGTCTGAACAACCTGATCGAGGACATCAGTGAAGAGAAGAAACTTGCCCCCCAGGTGGTGGAGGCCGCTCTGAGGGAGGCCCTGCTGAAGGGCTATGAGCGCTACCGCCGCACCCTCTACCTGGGTATCAGCGAGGATCCGTTCGAAGAGGACTACTTCAGCAATTTCGACGTCTCGCTCGACCTCGATGAGGAGGGCTACCGGGTGCTGGCCAGCAAGATCATCGTGGAGGAGGTCGAGAGCGACGACCATCAGATCGCTTACGAAGAGGTCTGCCAGGTGGCCCCGGACGCCCAGGTGGGGGACACGGTGGTCCTGGATGTGACTCCTGAGAAGGACGACTTCGGCCGCATGGCCGCCGCCACCACCAAGCAGGTGCTGGCCCAGAAGCTGCGGGATCAGCAGCGCCGCATGATCCAGGAGGAGTTCGCCGATCTGGAGGATCCTGTGCTCACCGCCCGGGTGATCCGCTTCGAGCGCCAGAGCGTGATCATGGCTGTGAGCAGCGGCCTGGGCAGGCCCGAAGTGGAGGCGGAACTGCCGCGCCGTGACCAGCTGCCCAACGACAACTACCGCGCCAACGCCACCTTCAAGGTGTTTCTCAAGGAGGTGAGCGAGGTGCCCCGCCGTGGCCCGCAGCTGTTCGTCAGCCGCTCCAACGCCGGTCTGGTGGTGTATCTGTTCGAGAACGAAGTCCCTGAGATCCAGGAGGGATCGGTACGGATCGTGGCCGTGGCCCGCGAGGCCAACCCCCCTTCCCGATCGGTCGGTCCCCGCACCAAGGTGGCGGTGGACAGCGTCGAACGCGAGGTGGATCCGGTCGGAGCCTGCATCGGAGCCCGCGGCTCCCGCATCCAGCAGGTGGTCAACGAACTGCGCGGCGAAAAGATCGACGTGATCCGCTGGTCTCCCGATCCGGGTCAGTACCTCGCCAACTCCCTCAGCCCGGCACGGGTGGACATGGTGCGGCTGGTGGATCCCGATGGACGCCACGCCCATGTCCTGGTTCCCCCGGACCAGCTCAGCCTGGCCATCGGCCGCGAAGGGCAGAATGTGCGCCTGGCCGCCCGACTGACCGGCTGGAAGATCGATATCAAGAACGCCGCCGAATACGACCAGGCCAGCGAAGACGAGAAGGTGGCCGAACTGATCGCCCTGCGTCAGGAAGAGGAAGCTCTTCAATCGGAAGCGGAAGCTCGCCTGGCCGCTGAGCAGGCCGCCCGCGCCGAGGAGGACGCCCGCCTGCGCGAGCTCTATCCCCTGCCCGAGGACGAGGAGATGCTGGAGGGTGATGACGGCAGCGAAGCTGAGTTGGCTGAACCAGAGCCGGCTGAAGCCGATGTCCCGGCTGAGGCGACTGCCAGCGACACGGAATCCCTGGCCGACACGGAATCCCTGGCCGACCCTGAACCCGCCGCAGCCGACGAGGATGGAACCCGGTGATGGCGCGACCCGTTCTGCGCCGCTGCGTGGCCTGTGGAGAGCTGTTCAACCGCGAACAGCTCTGGCGGGTGATCCGGCTGGCGCAGGGCGGAATCGGACTGGACAGGGGCATGGGCCGCTCGGCCTACCTCTGCCCCAGCCGCAGTTGCCTGGACGAGGCGAAACGGCGCAAGCGGCTGCAACGGGCGCTGCGCACCCAGGTTGCAGATTCCATCATCGCCACGCTCAACCAGCGTCTGCGCGACGACGACGCGACCACCTCTGAGGCAAGATGAACCGTGGCCGCAGCATGGATGCGGCCCGGTGGCACCCGTTGTCCCGACTGGCGGCCGGACGGCCCCGACCCTTGGAGACCTGAATGACCAGCAGCGGCAAAGTCAGAATTTATGAGCTGTCCCGGGACCTGGGCCTGGAGAACAAGGACGTGCTCGATGCCGCCGAAAAATTGTCCATCGCCGTGAAGAGCCACAGCAGCTCGATCAGCGACGACGAGGCCATCCGCATCCGGACCCTGATCAAGGGCAACGGCTCCGGAGCGACCCCAGCTGCCCCGGCAGCGCCCGCCAAGGCCATTCTTTCCGTGAAGAAAGCCGCAGCCGACACCCA
>NZ_JAYGIC010000052.1:0-16040 GCF_034931105.1 Synechococcus sp. CCY9201
GCGGGCGCCGCTGCTGCGGCGGGAGCGGCAGGAGCCTTCGCTGCCGCTTCCGCGATCTCCGCCTCGGATTCCACGATCAGGCCGATGGTCTCGCCCACCGGCGCTGTGCCACCCGCTGGCATCAGCACGGCGGCCAGGAAGCCTTCGTTGAAGGATTCCACGTCCATGTCCGCCTTGTCGGACTCGACCACGAGCACCGACTCGCCGCGCTCGACCCGATCACCGGGTTTCTTGAGCCACTCCACGATCTTGCCCTCCGTCATGGTGGAGCTGAGGGCAGGCATGAAGATGTCGTGGGTGGCCAAAGTCCGCCGCGCGTTTCGCGGATTTTACGAGTCGCGCGGGGAGCCAGCGGTTCAGACGCCTTCGATGGCCTCGATCACGCCATCGCGCACCAGCACGGAGGCCTGCAGACGTTCCACCAGGTTGTCGCCCACCTGCACATCACAGAAGCTTTCGAGCTGGCCCTGCTCGACGATCTGCTCCATCTCCAGGTCACGCACCTGGCGCTGCTGCTCCAGGATCTGGCGCTTCTGTTCTTCCAGTTCCGCCCGTTTCTGCCCCACCTGCTGCTGCACCGAGCCCACCTGCTCCTGGACGCGGGGATCGAGCGGATTGAGGCTCTGGCGGCGGATCTCATCGATCAGCTGCTGGCCTTCCTGCTCCAGCTGGGCCAGCTGCTGATCGCTCATCTGCACGGCGTTGCTGAGCTCGCGCTCGGCGTCCTCCTTCCAGCGGGGCGTGACCACGGCGCGCACCGTGATCGTGCGCTTGATCGAGAGGCTGGGGCCGTTGGCCATGGGCGAGCAAAAGCAGCGTCCACCCTCTCAGCCCCGGCATCCAAGGTCAACGCCGGTTCGCCGCACTGTTAGGCCGCAGGCTGAGCGGCTGGGCTCGCGACGTCAGCCTGCGTAGATCGCCTCGATCGCCGCGCCATCGCGGGCCGCGATGCGGTCGCGCCGTTGTTTGAGGGTCTGGGTGAGCAGGCCGTTGTCGAGCGTGAAGGGGGCCACCAGTGCCACCCCCGCCAGGCGCTCATCGGGCCTTGAGCCTGGCCGCGCCGCCAGAACTCGGTTGAACTCACTCTTGAGAGCCCGCAGCAGCGCTGGATCGACCGGCTCCAGTGGGGTGTCCGGATCCAGGTTGAGCGGGGGCAGGCCCGCCGCCGCGGCAAAGGCGGCCAGGGCCTCCCGGCGCGGAACCACCAGGGCCCCCAGCTGGCGACGATCCTGTCCCACCAGCATCACCTGCTCCACCAGCGCACTCTCCACCAGGGCCTCCTCCAGGGGGCCGGGTTCGATGTTCTCGCCGCTGCTGAGCACGATCGTGTCCTTGGCGCGGCCGGTGAGCACCAGACAGCCATCGGCCAGCAACCGCCCCAGATCGCCGGTATCGAACCAGCCCTCGGCATCGAGCACCTGGGCGGTGGCGTCCGGTTTGCCGAAGTAGCCGCCCATCACCTGCGGCCCGCGGGCCAGCACCCGGCCGCGTTCGCCGAGGCGCAGCAGGGCGCCGCTCTCGGGATCGACGATCCGCAGGGCCGTTCCAGGCAGGGGCTGGCCGGAGCTGCCGCGGCGGTTGAGCCAGGGTCGCCGGCAGGTGAGCACCGGACTGGTCTCGGTGAGGCCGTAACCCACCAGCAGCTCGATTCCGATCACCTCGAAGAAGCCATCCACATGCAGAGCCAGAGCACCGCCGCCACTGATGGCGGTGCGGAGCTGTCCGCCGGCCAGCTGCTGGCGCACCTTCGGCCAGAACAGGGTGTCCGCCAGCCGCTGCAGGGGCCAGCGCAGCCCGACCTCCAGGGCGGCGCTCACGCGGCGCAGCGGCGGCTCGGGTTCCAGGGTGCGATCGAGCGCCTGACGGCGACAGAGGCAGTAGCGGCGGCCGTTCGCCAGGGCCAGGTTCAGCAGGCGCCGGCGTGAGGCGGGCATGGCAGCAAGGGCATCCTCAAACCCAGACAGGAGGGCCTCCCAGAGGCGCGGCACGCTGATCAGGTACTGGGGCCGCACCACCTGCAGGTCCTGGCGCAGATGGCGCAGGGTTGTGTAGGTCTGGCGGCAGCCGCAGGAGAGCAGGAAGTATTCGGCGCTGCGCTCGTAGGCATGCCAGATCGGCAGCACACTCAGCACCCGATCGCCGGGGCTGGGGGCCACCGCCACCCCGAGGTGGCGCAGCTGATGCAGCAGATTGGCGTGGCTGAGCGGCACCCCCTTGGGCTGGCCGGTAGTGCCCGAGGTGTAGAGGAGGGTGGCGAGACGCTGTTCGCCCCCGGCCGGGGGTGTTGGGGGCGGCGCCTGGGCTCCGCGATCCAGAAAGTCCTCCCAGGACAGACAGGGCGGCGCCCCATCGCCGGCCGCACCGCCGTGCGCTTGGTCATCAAGGGCCTGGTTGCTGGAGGCTTTGCCACAGAGCAGCACCACAAAGCGCAGCCTGGCCAGTCGTTCCGGGCCGAGATCGAGGCTCTGCAGCAGCGCTGCCGACTCCACCACCAATCCCTTGGCACCGCAGTCGTCGAGGATGTAGCGCAGCTCTTCGGCTGGCGCCGAGCTGCCGCGCACCGCATCGGCAGCGCCGGCGCGCATCAGCCCCTGATCGGCCAGGAGCCAGCGGGGGCCGTTCTCCGCAAACAGCGCCACCACATCGCCGGGTTTCACCCCCAGGGCGGCAAAGCCAGCGGCCGCCGTCTCGATGCCGCGGCGCAGCTGGCGATAGCTCAGGCTTTCAGCGGGATCGGCGTGGGGGGCCTCCAGGGCCAGGGCCTCGCCATACAGAGAGTCGAGGGCCGGCCACAGCTCCTCGAGGCCGCGCAGATGGCTCCAGTCGGTGCGGGATTCCAGGGCCTGCCGGTCCTGTTCACTGCCGCTCCAGTGGATCTCGGCGGGCGCAACCATGGTGGAAACGACGGGCGTTGGCGCCCACGATTACCACCCCTGCAGCGCTTCTGCCGGGAGTGGAGGCCGCAGCTGCAGATCGAACACCTCGGCAAAGGCCGCGATCAGCAGGGGTTGCACCGCGGCGACCGTGAGCTGGGGAATCCAGTCGCACAGGCGCCCCACCGGTCGATCGCTCAGGCCGCAGGGCACGATCGCCCCGTACCCCTCCAGGGGCCCGTCCACATTCAGGGCCAGGCCGTGCTGGCTGATCCAGCGCCGGGCCCCCACTCCGATCGCCGCCACCTTGCGCCCGTCCAGCCACACCCCCGTGAGCCCCTCCAGCCGTTCGCCCCGCAATCCCAGGAGGGCCAGCACCCGGAGCACCACCTCCTCCAGCTGCCGCAGGTACTGGTGCAGATCGGCCCCGTGGCGCTGCAGGTTGAGCACCGGATAGAGCACCAGCTGGCCGGGCGCATGGTGGGTCACCTCACCGCCCCGATCGATGCGATAGGTGGGCAGGGGCGGATCGGCCGGGTCGAACCGCAGGAAGGCCGGATCGGCGCCGCGGCCGAGGGTGTAGCAGGGGAGATGCTGCACCAGCAGCACGGCATCGGGGCCGTCGGGATCCTGCAGCAGGCGGGCCTGCAGTTGCTGCTGCCATTGCCAAGCCTGCAGAAACGGCACCAGATCGGCCGTTGCAGCGGCGGTTTCAAAAAGGATTGCGTCGTTCCGGATCTGGGGCACTGGCTTTCGTAGCGTTGGAGCAAGCCGAGAAACCGGAGGCGGTCCAAGCTCATGAAACTCCTGATTCATGGCCGCAATCTTGATGTCACCCCGGCCATCCGGGAATACACCGAAGCCAAGCTGACCCGCGCCATCAACCACTTTGAGGGAATGGTGAAGGAGGCGGACGTGCATCTGTCCGTTGCCCGCAACCCGCGCGTCCCCCAGCAGACCGCCGAGGTGACGATGTATGCCAACGGCACGGTGATCCGCGCCCAGGAGCGCAGCGAAAACCTCTATGCCAGCATCGATCTGGTGGCCAGCAAGCTGAGTCGCCAGCTGCATCGGTTCATGGACCGGCAGCATGACCATCACCACAGCTCCGGTCACCGGGCCAGCACCACCCCCGGCACCGAAGAGATCGTGGGCGAGCTCTCGGTCGATCACTCCCTCACCGAAGGCCGGGAACCGGAGCTGCCTGCTCCCGCTGTGCGGCGCAAGTACTTCGCCATGCCGCCGATGAAGCTGGACGATGCCCTGCATCAGCTGGAGATGATCGACCACGACTTCTACGTGTTCCGCGATGCCGACGATGGCCAGATTCAGGTGGTCTATCGCCGCAACCACGGCGGCTTTGGTGTGATTCAGCCCAGAGACGCCTGATCGGCCCTGAGCTGAGCAACCCCCCACCTGAGCGAACCCACGGCCGGCATCTGCCGGTCGTTCCACCGGTGTAATCGGCCATGGCCCGCGATCGCTCCAGCCTGCGCGAGCAGCCCGACCTTGCTCCCCTGATCGACCACGCCCTGCTCGACCCGTTGCAGGGCGTGGCTGCAGTGCAGCGCTGCTGCGAGGAAGCGCGCCATTTCGGCTTTGCCGGCGTCTGCCTGGCCTCACGCTGGGTGGCGGCGGCCCGCGAGCACCTGCCGATCGGAGGGCCGGTGAAGCTGATCTCTGTGGTGGGCTTTCCCTTCGGTGCCGTGCCAGCGGCCATCAAGCGCGCCGAGGCGGAAGCCGCGGCCGCCGGAGGGGCCGATGAACTGGATGTGGTTCCCGATTTCGGTGCCCTGATCGACAGGGACACCGGCAGCCTGCACGATGATCTGGCCGCGATCGCGGAGCTGGGCCTGCCGATCAAGGTGATTCTTGAGGTGGGCCGACTGGAGCCGGAGGTGCTGGAGCTGCTGGTGGAGGTGAGTCTGGATGCCGGTGCCCTCTTCCTCAAGACCGGCAGTGGCTTCGGTCCGCCTGTGACCACAGAGCAGGTGGGTCGGCTGAGGGAGCTGGCCCGCGGCCGGGCCGCGGTGAAGGCCTCCGGTGGCATCACGGATCTGGAGCAGGCCCTGGCCCTGGTGGAGGCCGGTGCCGCCCGCCTGGGAACGAGCCGTGGCGTGGCCCTGATGCAGGCGCAGCGTGCCGGATCGCCGTCTTGAGGGTCTGGCCCTGAGTGCCCGCCCCCTGGGCGAACACGATCGCCTGCTGACCCTGGTCAGTGAGGAGGAGGGCCTCTGCCGGCTGGCGGTGCCCGGTGCCCGTCGGCCCCGCAGTCGGCTGGCGGCCGCGGTTCCCCTGGCCCACCTGACCCTGCAGGTGAGCGGCGGCCGGGGGCTGCAGCGGGTGCGGCAGCTGCAGGTGCTCCACAACTACACCCTGCTGGGGGAACGGCTCGAGACCCTGGCCGCCGCCCAGTCGCTGCTGGAGCTGGCCTCCCTGCTGGTGCCTGACCACCTGCCGGTGCCCGGTCTGCTGGGGGATCTGCTGATGCAGCTGGGCCGTCTGGAAGAGGTGGTGCGGCAGCACTCCCCCAATCCCGAGGCTCTGGCCATCGCGGTGCAGGGCAGTGTCCATCTGCTGGCCCTGGGGGGCTACGGCCTGCCCCTGCAGCACTGCGCCCGCAGCGGTGCAGCCTTGCAACCGCCCGTGGGCAACTGGGAGTGGCGCTGCAGCCTGCTGCCGGCTGAAGGCCTGGTGGTGGGGGCGCTGCCGGGCGCCCGGGTGGTGCTCAATGCTTCGGAAGTCGCCCTGCTGCAGCGTCTGCCCCGGCCCCAGCTGCCCCGCCGCCGCGATGGAAGCCTGCTCGGCCCCGAGCCGGTGTGGCTGCACCTGCTGGCGCTGCTGGAGATCTGGTGCGGCGAACACCTCAGCCGCCGACCGCGGGCCTGGCGCCTGCTGCGTCGGGACGGGCCAGACGGCCCTGGGGCAACATGAAGCCGCATGACACGACCCGCAGCGCCAGCGTGAGCGCCCCCAACGTTCCAGGAGCTGGCGGCCGCGCCACCGGACTGCAGGCCGTGCTGGCGCTGCCGGGCTTCCGGCGCCTGTGGATCGGCCAGGTCTTTTCGCAGCTGGCCGACAAGTTCTACATCGTGCTGATGGTGTTCCTGATCGCCCAGTACTGGGTCACGGACACCCCCGGCACCAATCCGGCGCTGGCGGAGGCCGCGGCGGTGATGCGCATGGACGTGGAGACCCGCGCCCAGGTGATCACCCTGCTGGCCACCGGCATCTACGTGGCCAACACGATTCCGGCCATGGTGCTGGGCACCGTGGCCGGTGTCTGGGCGGATCGCTGGCCGAAACGGCGGGTGATGGTGGCCTCCAACGGCCTTCGGGCCGCCCTGGTGCTGCTGGCGCCGCTCTGCCTGATCCCCGGGCCGGTCTGGTTCGGCCTCAGCTGGGGGTACTGGGGGCTGGTGGCCATGACCTTCCTGGAATCGGTGCTGACCCAGTTCTTCGCGCCGGCGGAACAGGCCGTGATCCCGCTGCTGGTGCCCGGCCCGCTGCTGCTGGCGGCCAATTCCCTGTATCAGGCCACCAGCATGGCCGCCACGATCCTGGGCTTTGCCCTCGGCGATCCGATCCTGCGGCTGCTGCGCAGCGGCCTGGCCCAGTTCGGCATTCGGGGGGGGGAATTTCTGCTGCTGCCTCTGTGCTACGGGCTGGCGGCGGTGGCGATCAGCACCATCCAGCTGCAGGAGAAACCCCAGCTGGATCGACAGACCACGGTGTGGCAGGAAATCGGCGATGGCCTGCAGGTGCTGCGGGCCCGACCGAGTGTGCGCACCGCCATGGTGCATCTGGTGCTGCTCTACAGCTTGCTGGCGGCCCTCTACGTGCTGGCCATCAGCCTGGCCTCGGGGGTGGAGGGGCTGGGCCCCACCCGGTTCGGTGTTCTGCTGGCCATGAGCGGCGTGGGCCTGGCGGTAGGGGCCCTGGCCATGGCGCAGCTGGGCCATGGGATCAACCGGCGGGTGCTGGCCTCCACCGGCCTGGGCACGATCGCCTGGTGCCTGGTGCTGCTGGGCCAGCTGCGCGGCAGCCTGGTCTTCACCCTGCTGCTCTGTGGCCTGCTGGGGGTGGGCGCGGCGCTGCTGGCGATCCCCGCCCAGACCACGATCCAGGAGGACACACCCGAGGCCCAACGGGGCAAGGTGTTCGGTCTGCAGAACAACCTGATCAACATCGCCCTGAGCCTGCCCCTGGTCCTGGCGGGCACGGTGGTGAGTCGCTACGGCCTGCTGCCGGTGCTGTGGGGACTGGCCGCCATCGCCCTGCTGGCCGCCGTGGTGGAGCAGCCCTGGCGCGCCGAAGGCCGCTGAGCCTGAGCGCCCCCTGGCAGCCGAGCCCTGAGGCAGCCCGATGAACGCTGCTAGCGTCAACCCCTGCTGTTGCAGGTGATCGGTGGCACATATTGCCTGGCTTGGCAAGAAATCACCGTTCTGCGGCAACGTCACCTACGGGCTCACCACCACCTATGCCCTGCGGCAGCGGGGGCATGGCATCAGCTTCATCCACTTCGACACCCCGGCCACGGGCCTGAGCCTGCCTGAGTTCGGCAGTGCTTCCCGCAACCGCATGGCCAATGAGAGGGCGCGCAAGGCAAGCGCCGCGCTGCAGTCAGGCGGGCCGGCGACAGGCGGGGGGGGAAACGTTGCCCTGGTCCAGACCAACCCGACGGTGACCCTGGCAGAGGAGAACCCGGAGGTCGCTCTGCCCTACCTGATGAAGTCGCAGGTGTACACCATCCCCTCGCTGGGGGCTCAGCGAGCCCTGCGGGAATCCCTGGAGCGCCTGCGTCCCGACGTGGTGCACGCCAGTCTCACCCTCTCGCCGCTGGATTTCCTGCTGCCCGATCTCTGCCAGCAGCTGGATCTGCCGCTGGTGGCCACCTTCCATCCCGCCTTTGACGCCAGCCTGCGCAATCTGGCCGGAGGCACGCAGCAGCTCACCTATCAGCTGTATGCCCCGTCGCTGGCCCGCTACGACCGGGTGATCGTGTTCTCGGAGCTGCAGGCCGAGGTGCTGATCCGGCTGGGGGTGCGGCGCGAACGGCTGGCCGTGATTCCCAATGGCGTCGACACGGCCACGTGGCGGCCTGCTTCGGTGTCACCGAGTCCGGAGCTGGCGGCCCTGCAACAACGCTTCGCCGGCCGCCGTGTCTTCCTCTACATGGGCCGGGTGGCCACCGAGAAGAACGTCGAGGCTCTGCTGCGGGCCTGGCGCCTCGTGCGGCCCCGCGGCTGCGTGCTGGTGATCGTGGGGGATGGTCCCGTGCGGGCTGCTCTGCAGGGCAGCAGCAGTGACCCTGATGTGGTGTGGTGGGGTTTCGAGCCCAGCCTGGAGCGCCGGGTGGCCCTGCAGCAGCTGGCGGAGGTGTTTCTGCTGCCCTCCCTGGTGGAGGGCCTCTCCCTGGCCTTGCTGGAGGCCATGGCCAGCGGCACGGCCTGCGTGGCCACCGATGCCGGCGCCGATGGCGAGGTGCTGGCGGAGGGCGCCGGCATCGTGATCAGCACCCAGGGCGTCACCACCCAGCTGCGTACCCTGTTGCCGGTGCTGCGGGATCAGCCCGTGCTGACCCAGGAGCTGGGGCGCCGGGCCCGGGTGCGGGCCATGGAGCGCTACACCCTGGCCGCCAACATCGACAGCCTGGAACAGCTCTATGGCGAACTCTGCCACCACTCCCAGGTGGCCTGATCTAAAAACAGCGATACCCGTCTGAACAGGTCAGAAAAACAACTTCGTCCGTCTTTCGGGAAACGAAACATCAAAGCCCTTGACGAGACTTGAACTCGTGACCTCTCCCTTACCAAGGGAGTGCTCTACCGCTGAGCTACAAGGGCGTGTGGTGGATGGGCCGGGTTGGATTTGAACCAACGTAGGCAGAGCCAGCGGATTTACAGTCCGCCCCCATTAACCACTCGGGCACCGACCCGAACCACACCCCAAGAACTTACCAGCCGGCCTGCCGCCCCCACCGGAGGCCGCGGTCCAGTCCGCCCGGGCCCGATACGATCGAGTCCCATCCAGTGGTGGAACTCTCGGTGCGAGTGCTGGTGCTCCATGGCCCGAACCTCAACCTGCTGGGCAGCCGCGAACCAGGCCTCTACGGCACCCGCAGCCTCGAGCAGATCAATGCATCCCTGCAGGATCAGGCGGTCGCCCTCGGGGTGGAGCTCGACTGCTACCAGAGCAACCATGAGGGAGCCCTGGTGGATCGGATCCAGGCCGCTCGCGACGACACTGACGGAATTCTGATCAACGCCGGGGCTTACACCCATACCTCGATCGCCTTACGGGATGCCCTGCTCGCTGTGGCCCTTCCCTTCGTGGAACTGCACCTGAGCAACACCCATGCCCGAGAGCCCTTCCGCCACCACTCGCACCTGGCCGATCGGGCCGTTGGAGTGATCTGCGGTTTCGGCCACACCAGCTACCGGCTCGCCCTGGAAGGGCTGGTGGATCACCTTCGTCTGACTCAAGCATGACCGTCACCGCTCCATCGGAGTTCACCCGTGTGAAGTGGCTGGCAAGGCCCAGCAGTGACAGCTGGCTTGAGAAAGCGCTGTCCCACCCGGATCTGCTGCTGATCGACCATGCCCACTGCGAGCGCAAAGCAGCCGGCGCGGCCTTGCAACTGATGTTCCGCTATCCCTCAGACACCGAGCTTGCCGCCGTGCTGAGCCCCCTGATTCAAGAGGAATTGCAGCACTTCGACCGTGTCCTGGCCCTGCTTCAACGGCGTGGCATCAGCTTGCGGGCGTTGCCGGCCCCCCCCTATGGAGCCTCTCTCGCCCAGGAAATTCGCCGGCAGGAACCCGAACGCATGCTCGATAGCTTCCTGGTGGCCGGACTGATTGAGGCCCGCAGCCACGAGCGCATGGGGCTGCTCGCCAGCCACACTCCGGATCCTGAACTGTGTGAGCTCTACAGCGATCTGCTGGCAAGCGAAGCCAGACACTTCGGCCTCTACTGGCTGCTGAGCGAACAGCGCTTCGGAAGACCGTTGACAGTGGCAAGACTGGAACATCTGGCCGACCGCGAAACTCAGATTCTCAGCGGAACACCAGCTTCGAGCGTTGAGATTCGCTTTCACTCGGCAGGCATTCAAGAGGACTTCAAGCCCGGCCAAGCGTCACAGGCAGCAGGACAGGTTGACACCAACTGGCAACTCCCCACATAATCTGAAAACCCTGGAACTTTCCCCATGAGCTCCCTTCAGCTTGACATGGCCAGACTCCATGGCTTTCGCCTGGCTTCTCGCAGCTGTGCCATGACGTCCAGCGAGCCAACCGATTCCCCTCTCTGTCTCAGTTCTGCCATCGGAGCAAAGATCGGCGATAAGGGACCGACATGGCCAACTCCAACCCCATCCCCCGATTGACAACGGGATTCACTTCCCAGGCCAACAAGTCCAGACACCAAACAAGAACGCTAGAAGCCATAGAGTTGATCCGAGCCTACATGCGCTTAAAGTACAAAAGCGCCTGTAGGCCTCTGCATTCATGTGTTTTCACTTTCTACCTGACGCTTCTCGAGCCCTCAATATCGACCGCGCATTTAGGCGCAGCCTGGCAGACAGCCTTGCCTATCTTTCAGACGTGTGCGCAGAGCATCTGAAAGTGGACCCATCTTCCATTGATGGACTGGTTAATGGACTGAAACAAGGACTTCGGCTTGGACCTGTTCCATTCGGCTTATATAGCCAGCTCGTGCTTAAGTTGTCTGAAGGAGATCAAGAGGGAGCAACAACAATCTGGAACCGACTGGCGGCCTCCCACTCGCCACTTGAATCCATGCAGGTCATCGGATTGGATGATCCCTCTCTGGCTCTTGATCTCAGTATGTATGCCGCATTGATGGGCACGGGAGGCACGGATGAGCTTTCCATCCAACCGCCCGATCACGAAAGAGTGCCGAGCTTTCTGCATGATCTCCATGCCGCGCTGCAACTTTTAGACCGAGTCAGCCCTGATCTTTCTGGCGAAATTGCTGCTCTCGTCACCCAGCTAGTGATGGTGAGTGGAAACCCCAAAGATTCGTACATTTTTGATGGAGGCTCTTGCTACATGCTTTGGGGGGCGCTCTTCATTAATATCGAACGACAAAGGTCCATCGTAGAACTATTGGAAGTATTGGTTCACGAAGCCGCACATTTACTATTGT
Organism: Synechococcus sp. CCY9201; assembly: GCF_034931105.1. Classification (NCBI taxonomy): domain Bacteria; kingdom Bacillati; phylum Cyanobacteriota; class Cyanophyceae; order Synechococcales; family Synechococcaceae; genus Synechococcus; species Synechococcus sp. CCY9201. Next base: position 11,043 of record NZ_JAYGIC010000052.1, read on the forward strand.
ATGGCTTCACAATTGAAGAGCCGCTGACAACCAACTCGGATCAGGATCTTTACCCATCTCCACTCAGGAGAGACCCTCGTCCGATGGATGGCATCTTTCACGCCACTTGGGTATCAGCCCGCATGTATTTTGCCATGGACACCCTTCTTCAATCCAACCTCCTGGATGCTGATAGTTGTGCCAAAGCGCAGAAGGCCAAAGCCGAGAATCGTCACAACTTTGACAATGGTATGGGGGTTATTCAGGAGCACGGTATGCTAACAATGACTGGGCGTGCTCTCCTGGAGAGTGCAGCACAGGCTGTTCATCCCTCACTCAGACTCATCAACAATGGGTGAATCCAACTTCGGCCGCATCCAACTGAGCAACGTTTTCCATGATCGGTCGTTTGGCGACGGTTGCCAATCCCCCACGATCTGAAGATGATCGGGCTGGTCGAATGGCAAACCCGTCAAGAATAAGTCTTGATCGGAAACCACCACGATGAGGGCGCCAACATTCTTGCGGCAAAGCAAAGCATGACATCGATCAAACAATCCATGCGCCATCAGGTGCAGCTCGCGACCTGAGCAATCGACGCTGCGCTGATGATCTGTCACCCAACAAGGAAAACCTGAGGAGTTGTACTCCTGCTGTTTCTGAAAAGCCTTATCCCAGGCGGCACTTCTGCCAACAAAGACCTCAATTGGAATTCGTCCATTAGCGGGAAAGTGGCTGGCGAAGACTTTCTCCAGCAACTGTGGGCTATCAGGAGACTGGGGAGAATGATTAACCTCGTTAATCGCCGCACCGTTTCGATACCAGGGTTCTGAGATATCAGTTGTAATCAGATCTATTCCAGCATTGCTCAGATCGAAAAGTTTTGCAGCCTCAATGGCCAGAGAAACATTGTCAGGATGGATCAATTGATCGACGTCCTCCACCACACCGCCCCAAGCTGGTGCATTGAAAGGCCTCAGAGGAGCCCAGTCATCCTTGGCAGGTACTGAATCAAGCGTGAGACCATGGGCCGCAAGACACCCTACAGCAACATCATCGCAAGGAAATGGCTTCAACCGCTTCCAAGGAGGCAAGGCTTGTTGCTCAGCATTGGCGCGGTCAATCAATTCTTTCACAGTGAGGCTGCCATCACCCCGAACGGATTTGGGTCGACGTCGCCAGGCGCTGATGAGCTGGCCATCACAAACATGAAGACGATGACAGAGGCCGGAGATCTGACGTTCCAACAACAAGCGGGTCGAAAAATGGCGTGCCTCCTGCCAGGCACGTTTCAGCTGACCAGGTTCTCGAATATTGATCGTGACGCCTTCCCCTCGATCGCGATCGGCTGGCTTGAGCACGACAGGCCATCCAAGCTCCCTGGCGGCAACCAAAGCAGCTGCTTCAGAATCAATCGTCCGCTGGACAGGAACAGGAAGACCCGCCGCACTCAGAACTCGAATGGTTGAAGCTTTATTGTGGCTGAGTATAGCCCCAATACTTGAATCTTTATCAATACCACCGCCACGAATCCTGCGGAGCTGGGAGCCCCATCCCAACGAATAGACCCCCTCTCCAAGATGCCGAAACGGAATTCGGTGATTATAAGCATAAGAGAGCAAGGGATATGTAGACCTTCCTCGTGGAATCATCCCTTGCATCTGGTCAACATGTTGACGTTTAAGCCTGGATTGAAGCTTGGCAATTTCGTCGCTGTCCGGCTTGGTTTTTGCCATGAAAGAGACGATGCGAGCTGCGCGAAAGTAGCACTCGTAATAGACGTCCTCAGGGAAATGGTCAAGAACGGCAGTGGTTGCTCGAATGTTCCACAAACCTGACTGGGAATGATCTTTGCGAACGTGATGAATCACTCCTGGATGGAACACGGGAACTTCCAACATCTGAAGCAGCACCTTGCCGAGCTCAAGAATGTGCCAGGCAGTTCGATCCAAACTGGCCCCTTGTTTGGATGCACTGAACTTCGACTTCGTTTTCAGAGTAGTAGGCTGAACATCGAAGGCGTCTCGCAGCCAGTGTTCAAGGGTGGCCAGCGTCTTCGCAGGATGGTCGAGAAGAGACTGCGGGGCTTTCCACTGGAGCACGATGAGCCTGCTGGGCTGATCAAACCCATCGAGATGGCCATGGAGCCCGGACGGCGCCGTGCCACGAAGGATTACCCCTGTCATGCTTGACGCAACCAACCCCACTTCAGGCCAATTGAAAGCCCTGGCAGTTTAATGCTGCAGTGCATGGGCTCAATCACCACTATCGGAATCCACTTGTTCTCTAACGGTAATCGTGCTCTGTCCCGCCAAGAGTTATCTACGCCATCGCGGGGCTGGGCAGGTCGGCAGTCTTCCATCGAGAATAAAGATGCAAATCAGATAGAATGATAGGAGCTATGGTAACGCCCCTTTGACATCCGATGGGAACCAGACTCAGTCTCATGAAATCAGAAGTCAACTGGTGAGTTTCTGTTACGTGGTGAGCCATCCGAATGGAGATCCATTCGATACTGGAAAACGCTCTTCGCAACGGGGAAGTCCAATCCGGCCAGGATCAACTCAGCTGGAATCAGGAGACAGTCACGGTTTGGAGCGATCGATTGATTGACAAGCGAGGGAGATTGTCCGAAGATTGGTCAGCCTCTTCTGGGTTCTGATGCAGCCTCTTCAACTTGATCATGTCAAACTTCATGGCTTCCGCCTTCTGGCTCGCCCTAGTCATCAGGGAGAATCTGTCAAGCTGAACAATCAGGCGATCGCCATCGCTGCCAAGATTGGAGCCAAGGTTGGGTTAAAGGGTCCTGGTCCTGGTCCTGGTCCTGGTCCTGGTCAAAATTGATGGATGAGCCTGGGGTATCAGCACCCCGAAGCGAAAACCAGTCTTGACTCAGACAATCAGCCCGCCTGCTAAGACTGGATTTCGAGACAAAATCATGGCTTTAGCCTATCGTTGACAATCACCGATAGGCTTTTTTGTGTTTAACCACCATTCACCTGATGCCTATTTCCCACAAATAGAAGTTCGCAGACAATAATTCTGTCAACCGACAAACTCCATCCACTGCCTAGCTGGGCACGATGTCAACCAGTGACGAATTCTCACTGGCCCTTCAAGCCGTCGATTGATCCAATCTGCTTTCTATATATTTTGGGCACGAATGGCTGAGCATCAACATTGCCTAAGCCGTTACTTCTGGAGCAGCGATACTACAAGTTGCCGTTCAACTGACTGATCTGGACAGGTGTGACCAAGCCGCAGATGCTGCAAAGCAAGACCATTGAAGACGTTCGGAATCGTGCTGGGGGAAGCGCTGAACAAGAACAGTGAACCCGACTACGGAGTGATCAGGTACCGCGAGCGGAGGGAATGGGGCGACTCTCGAAATCATTTTCCTCGAACCCTCCACACGCCAGTTCGTCCAGCCTGGGGTAGCGGTCGGCGATCGGGTCACCGGTGAACTGGGCCACCCAGCCCTCCGGGTTGTTGAAGAAGCGCAGGGCGCAGAACGACGGAGCCTCCCCCATATCGAACCAGTGGCGGGTGCCGGCCGGCACGGCAATCCAGTCGTTGCGTTCGCAGAGGATCTGCACGACCTCATCACCGAGGTGCAGGCAGAACAGGCCCCGCCCTTCCACGAAAAAGCGCACCTCGTCTTCGCTGTGGGTGTGCTCCTGCAGGAATTTCTGGCGCAGGGAGTCTCGATCCGGGTGGTCGGGGGTGATGCGGATCGCATCCACGGTGGGGTAAGTGCCCCCCTGCTGAACCCGGGCGATCTCGGCGGCATAGAGGCTGAGAATCTGCGCCTGGCCTGCCTGATCGGGCAGATCCTGGCGCGCAGGCCAGCGCTCGAAGCGGATGCCCCGTTCCGCCAGGGCGCGCTGAATCAGCCGCTCATCCCCTGTCACCAGCTCCGGCATGGGGCTTCCCTGGGCAGGGGTGCTGGGGTAGAGGCTCAGCTGACTCAAGGATCAGGTCCAGGGATTGACGTGGCTCCAGCCTAGAAAGATCGGCGCTGATCGCCTGATGCCCGTGCCGCTGCCGGCCACGTCCCCCCCGTCGAGCCTGCCGCCGGACACCCCAGCGGCTCTCACCCTGGTGGGGGTGGGTCCAGGCGATCCCCGCCTGCTCACGGTGGCGGCCGTGGAGGCCATCAGGGCCGCCACTGTGGTGGCCTACCCGGTAGCCCGCCTCGGCGCCAGTGGCATGGCCGCCACGATCGCCGCCCCCTGGATCACCCCAGAGCAGCGGCAGTTGCCGTTGCTGTTCCCGATGGTGAGCGCCGCGGCGCCGCTGCGGCAGGCCTGGCACGCCGCGGCCGATACCCTCGCGGCCGCCACGGTTGAGGCCGCTGGCCAGGGCGGATCGGTGGTGCTGCTCTGCGAAGGGGATGTGTCGCTGTTTGCCTCCAGCTCCTACGTGCTGCTGGCCCTGCGTCAACGCCATCCGGCCGTGCCGGTGCAGCTGATTCCCGGCGTCAGTGCCGCGGCAGCCGCGGCCGCAGCCGGTGCCTGGCCCCTGGCGCTGCAGCAGGAGGGCCTGCTGATCCGGCCCACGCCGGAGACGCCGGAAGCCCTGGAGGTCCTGCTGGATCGCGCTGCCGCGGGTGCCGAAGTGCTGGCCCTGCTGAAGCTGGGCCATCGCTGGGCCTGGGTGCAGCCGCTTCTGCAGCGGCGCGGGTTGCTGGAGCACGCCCTCTTCGCCCAGCGGGTGGGCTGGCCGGATGCGCTGGTGGCCCCAGCCCGCGAAGTGGCGGCCACAGCCTCGCCCTACTTCTCCCTGCTGCTGATCCGCCAGGGCTGGCCCACTGTGCTGCCCTAGGGCGTGCTGCCCTGATCGGCCAGGGCGCGCTCCAGGAGCTCCAGGGCATCGGCGGGGGTGGGGGCGCGCATGAGGGCATGACGCAGCTGGGGCGCCCCCGGAAATCCCTGGCAGGTCCAGCCCATGTGCTTGCGGGCGATCAGCAGTCCGTGGTCGCCCTTGGCCGCCACCAGGGCCAGCAGCTGCTCGCGGGCC